>QMTB01000042.1 GCA_003649845.1 Thermoplasmata archaeon
CGTCTTTCACCGTTATATAAATACTTTTGCACAGGAAGATAATCCTCGAAATGAATGACACATCTGAGGATTCAAAATTTTATTAAACCTTCTAACCCGTTTCTCCCGAGTTTAAGGGCTATGAGAGCTGGTATAGCCCTTGTCTCATCTCCCCTTACAGAGTTATAAATCATCCTCCTTAAATCCGGGAAAATATCTGCAGATTCAAATGACTTGAAACAACGCATCACCTTGTATCTCTCGATTGGATTGTTATTATATCTCAATCCATATCTTTTGCATGCTATTGGAACACCATGAGTAGGCTTACATGTTCTGGAAAAGAACCTGTCAAACTTGAGTTCTTTAAAGAACTTCCTGGAATACGGTAGAGATAGAGAGTCAGTTAAGAGATGAGAAAGATTGTAATCGGTTTTTCCATCGACCGCATTTATATCATGGATTTTCTTACCTTTCTCCTTTAAAATAACCTCATCCATATGTCTACCCTTTATCTTTGGTTTCAATTTCTTTTCAAAATCCTTTAGTAAACGAGCATACTTTCTGACCAAGTAAAGGATAACGCTATCATAGAGATAGTATCCCTCATGTTGCCAGATGAAATCCCTTATCTTGGATAATGATAAACCCTCTGCATACAGATGCAAGGTTTTCAAGATTATCTCTTTTGGATAACTCATCTTTTCAAAACCATCCCTCTCTACGAATCTTCTCCTACATGATTTACACAGGTAAAATTGCTTTTCAACATATTTGTTATACTTCTTACCCGCCTTTACAATATCTTCGCTTTTACAGTATGGGCATTTCATTCCCATCCCCATGCTGTAAATAATTCAAAGGTAATTAAATATATCACTGTTTTAGAGGAATATCTGATAAGCCTAAATTTTTTATAGAATAGTGGAATTATCTTCTGGGATCAACCATGGAAGCATTAGGTCGACATCTAATAGTTGAGTTCTATAATTGCTCTCCTGAGAAGATAGACGATGTAATAGGTATAGAGAAAAGTATGGTTACAGCTGCAAAAAAAGCCGGTGCAACAGTTATAAACTCTACCTTTCATCATTTCTCACCATTCGGAGTTTCAGGAGTAGTGGTCATAGAAGAAAGTCATCTATCTATACATACATGGCCAGAATATAGATTTGCTAGCATAGATCTATTCACATGTGGAGATGAAATTGATCCATGGGTATCCTTTGATTATCTTAAAGAAGAGTTTGCAGCAGAATACTTCTCCACTATGGAACTCCAAAGGGGTCAACTTCATCATCTAAAGAAAATCGAGGTTAAAGCACCTTTAAGTAGGGGTTTACAAGATAAAAAAGTCAAATATAATAGAAACATCTGGTTTACAGAGAGAGACGATAATGTAGCTCTTTCTCTTAGACATACGGGTGATAGACTTTTTAGTAAGCAAACACCCTATCAGAAGGTTGAGATATTAGATACCTACGCCTATGGTAAAGTTCTAACTCTTGACGGTATGATAATGACAACAGAGAAAGATGAATATGCATACCATGAGATGATAGCCCATGTACCTCTTCTTACTCATCCTACTCCAGAGAAGGTTTTAATTATTGGAGGAGGAGATGGAGGAGCAGCTAGAGAGGTTCTCAGACATGAAAACGTTAAAAGTGTTGATCTAGTGGAAATAGATGAAGTAGTCATCGAAGCAAGTAGAAAATACCTACCTACTATAGCTTCAGCTTTTGGTAATCCAAGGCTTAATGTACATATAAAAGATGGAATAGAATATGTTAAACAACTTAGAGATGAAACATATGATGTTGTAATAATAGATTCAACAGATCCTGTTGGACCAGCAGAAGGACTGTTTAAACCTGATTTTTATAGAGAAGTGTATAGAAGTCTTAAACCCGATGGTATAATGGTCACCCAGAGTGAATCACCAACCTTTAATCCACCTGTATTCCAAGAGATTTATAGAACATATAGAGAGATCTTTGGGTTAAATAACGTCTATTGTTATTTAGCCTTCATACCTACTTATCCATCTGGAATGTGGAGTTTCTCCTATTGCTCAAAGGGATCCGTTCACCCATTGAATGATCTAGATGATGAAAAAGCTGCAAGATTTACTAATTCACATCCCCTCAAATATTATCATCCAGATATGCATAGAGCTGCATTTGTACTACCAACCTTTGTCAAAGAGTTATTAAAATATGAGCCTAAGAAAACAGAGGTAGTAGCCTAGAGATACCTCACATTTTCATATAACCTCCCATATTACCCCTTTCAATCCCAATAAAAACCTTTAAAGGATGTTTCCACATGAAAATGCCACGTAAAATCAAAACATACTGTCCTACATGTAAGAAACATACTCTACATGAGGTACATCAGGTTAAAAAGAGAAAAGCAAGCGAATTAAAACAAGGACAACGTAGATTTAGAAGAGTAATGCGTGGATATGGTGGATTTCCACGTCCAAAACCACAGGGCAGAGAGAAAACCAGTAGGCGTATACCCCTAAAATTAACCTGTACAGAATGTAAGAAAAGTCATCAACCTCCAACTAAAAGATCAAAAAAATTTATGGTAGAATAGAGAAAGGCGAGGAGTTATGGATAAACCAAAGAGTAGGTTTATAAGAGTAAGATGCAAGGATTGTGAGAATGAACAGATAATATTCGATAGAGCTAGTACCATAGTCTCATGTCATATATGTGGCAGTAAACTTGCAATTCCTCGTGGAGGGAAAGCTGAGATAAGGGGGGAAATACTAGAAGTTGTTGAATAAATAGAAGGTTAATATATCATGAAGCGAAAGGAATACCCTGAGGAAGGCGAATTTGTCATAGGAACCGTTATAAATGTTCAAAATTATGGCGCATTTGTTTCTCTAGATGAATATCCAAATAAAGAGGGTTTTATACATATAGCTGAGATAGCAAGTGGATGGGTTAAACGTATAAGGAATCATATAAAGGAGAAACAAAAGGTTGTCTGTAAGGTTTTACATGTAGATGAATCAAAAGGTCATATAGATCTATCTTTGAAAAGAGTAAATGAACATCAGAAGAGAGAGAAGATAAAAGAATGGAAGAATACTCAGAAGGCTGAGAAATTAATGGAGATGCTTGCTAATAAACTCGGTAAAACAGTGGAGCAATGTTACAATGAATTTGGTGATAAACTCATTGATAAATTCGGTTCACTATATGCAGCTTTTGAAGAAACAGCATATGATCCAGATATATTAAAACAAGAAGGTTTTACAGGGGATTGGATAGAAGAGTTTCAAAGAATTGCTCAAGAAAATATAACTATACCATTTGTGGAAATAACTGGCTATATAGATATTTCATCTAATTTACCAGATGGTGTGAATCATATAAAACAAGCTCTCCTCAAGGGAGAGGAGAGTGAATATGAGGATGTCAATATAGAGATACATTATGTCGGTGGCGGACAGTATAGTATAATAATCAAGGCACCTGATTATAAGATAGCAGAGGAAGAAATGAAGAAAGCTGTCGCTCGTATAGAAGAGGATATAAAGGGTAAAGGTACAGTTGATTTTCACAGGAAGATGGAAGAATGAATCTTCTACATTATTGTAATAAATGTAGAGAGTATACTCTCAAACCTATATGTCCCTATTGTGGTGCAAAAACTATTAATCCTCATCCACCTAGATTTTCACCACAAGATAGATATGGAGAGTATAGAAGGAAACTAAAGAAACAAGGGGGTTTATAATGGAATATGTAACTATAAAATGGCTTGGAAGGAAACCTAAACTTGTTAATCCTATTCTAATAGAAGGACTACCAGGTATAGGAAACGTAGGTAAACTTGCTGTAGAACATTTAATAGATAGTATAGGAGCTAAGAAATTCGCTGAATTATACTGTAAGGATTTCCCTCCACAGGTTTTTATAAACCCTGATGGAACAATAGAGTTGGTGAAAAATGAATTCTACTATTGGAAGGCTAAGAAAAAGGAGCAGAGAGATTTAATCCTTCTAACTGGAGATTATCAAGGTTTATCATCTCAAGGACAATATGAATTAGTTGAGAAGATACTTGATTTAGCAGAACAATTTGGAGTAAAAGAAATCTTCACACTTGGAGGCTATGGATTAGGTCATGAGGTAGATAAACCCAGTGTTTTATGCGCAACTACAGATAAAGATCTAGTAAAAACTATGAAAAAATATGGAGCAGTATTCAGAAAAAATGAACCTGGAGGAGGGATAGTTGGTGCAAGTGGTTTA
Source organism: Thermoplasmata archaeon (assembly GCA_003649845.1). Lineage (GTDB taxonomy): Archaea > Thermoplasmatota > E2 > DHVEG-1 > DHVEG-1 > B44-G15. The sequence continues at coordinate 4,257 of QMTB01000042.1, forward strand.
CTATTAGGATTAGGAAGATTAAGGGATATAAAAGGAGTTTGCTTCATGGGAGAAACACCTGGTTATCTAGTAGATCCTAAAAGCGCTAAAGAGGTATTAAAAGTTCTTATGAGAGCTACTAACTTAGAAGTTGATCTAACAGCATTAGAAGACAAAGCAAAGGAGATTGAACAGATAGCTCAGCAGCTAAGAGATATAGAAGCACAGGCAATGGAGAAACCAGAGGATCTAAAATATATAGGTTAAAGTAGGAGTACTTCAACCTCTATAACTCCATAGATATACCATAGGTTTTCTCAGGGTTTTCTTTATGTATTATCATTACCTCTTCTTCTGTTAATATCTCTTCTCTTAAAAGTTCCATTGTTCTTTTTGGAACTGTTTTAGGACCAAGCACAGCACCAGGTCTACGAGGATCATCAATATAATCGGTCTCCATGAGGAAACGAGTTCCTTTACTAGCTGCTTCAAGGATATTATTTCTACTAGCTAATACAGATGGCATAAGTCCATAGTTTTCCTCTGGTTTAATTAAAGCTGGGGAATAGTGTTTAACTATCTTACTAGCAGGTAAACCTACTTTTCTACCCATTTCAACAAGTTCTTTACATTGCTGTGGAGTAGTATGTTCAGTATGTAAAACCACTGGTACATCAACATCTTTTGCCTTCTCCATACCATAACGCAGGATATCATTTGAATCATCTATAACTTCTTCAGGTACAGGAAAATGTGGTCTACCGATCTCACCTATAGCTATACAGATTTTCTCTTCACATAGTTTTGCTGCTTCATCCATACCTTTTAACATTATATCAATAGCTTCTTCTCTACCAAATTTTTCTTTTAATCTAAGATAATCAACTGGATAAGGCCCAACTGTTATATACACCTTTATATTTGTTTCTCTTCTAATATCCTCGGCCATTTTAATAGTCTCTGTATAGCAGGGGGTATAACTTCTATATTCTATAATCTTTTTAACCATAGGATATTGACATAGTATTATATGGGTTCCACCTGCCTTCTGAAAATCCTTTACAGCATCTATAAAACGACCATCTCTTCTAAGATGAAGATGATTATCAAGGATTATCATAGATTGTTACACCTAGTTTTTCTAGAATCTATATTTTTTATGGGAATGTCTATTAAAGTAATATGAAAACGTTTTATCTTCCTTTGGGTGGTTACCAGTAATAATTTCTATTATACCCTGTGCTAGAATCCAACCGAAATAACCCATGAAGAAAGTGAAAAAACCGGTTATACTATACCCTAGTATAGCTTGTAGATAACTTTTTCCGCCTGTTATAAAAAGTATGAATATACCTGTAATTATAAATAGAAATATAATTAGGAATATCCATCTTAACGCGTAAACAGTGACTTTCATTGTTTTAAATGGTATCTCTTCGAAAGATATTTTTTTATCTAGTAACCTTGTTAAGGCAGACTGAGTGTTTGAGAATCTTCTTCCTGGCAACTTAGGCTTCCTCCTAAAAACAAACTTCAAGGGTTAGAGTGATCCCAAAAGATGTAATGGTAAATGGTTTATAAAAAACTAATTCGCAGATAGTTATGCAGATACTTATACATCCGCTATTATACTAATTACATCTCCATCCTTTAATTCATGATCTGCTCCAATAACTCTATGGATTCTAGCATCTATTGCTCTAATAAAATGTTCACCTAGATCTGTATGAACTTTATAGGCGAGATCTCTAGCTGTACTACCACGGGGCATAAGATAGGCATCAGGTAGAACTCTACCTTGTTTATCAGTTAGATGATTCTCATCTTCTACAGGATAAACCACTATTAAATCTAGCATAGAAACTGCCTCCTCAATACACCTTTGAATACCAGTTGAACCATATTTATCTAAAACATGTGTTTTTATGTAATCTAAAGCCTTTAATTGCTTCTCTGTCAACTCAGATTCTTTGAGTATAGTGAAATCCTTTTCACCAGGGGTATATTTTATCAAACCTTTTTCTGCAGCATGTACCAAGGCAAGTTCCGCTTCAGCACTAGTAGGTATAACTCTATAACCCATATTTTTTATATCATCCATCTTAGCCATCATCTCATCTGGTGCTATATCGCATTTATTATAAGCAATGAGCATAGGTTTACTGATCTTACGGATGATATCGGATAGGTTAAATAATTCTTCATCAGACCATTTAGATGGATGATCAATAGATAAACCAATTTCTCTAATAGCATTATGTATATGTTCCTCTTTGATTCCAAGCCCTGTCAACTTCTCTGCTAATAATTTCTCAATATTTTTACCTTCCAATTCACATTTCCTAGCTATACTCTCCCAGCTTTTCTTTATAATCCCTTTCATCCAATATGTTATCTCCTTCTCTAGGAAAACTACATCATTAGTTGGATCATAATTTCCTATTCCACAAGGATTACCCTCAGCATCAGTGCCACCAGATGCATCAACGATATGAATCAATGCATCGGCTTGTCTTAGATCATCTAGAAACTTATTTCCTAAACCTCGTCCTTTGAAGGCATCTGGGACTAAACCAGCTACGTCTATAGCATCAATAGGTACGTATCTTATACCATTTATACATCTAGAGTTATGAGGAGTGCAGGTAACATTAAAATCTCTACATGGACAAGGTCTCCTTACATACATGACACCATGGTTGGCATCAATAGTAGTAAAGGGATAATTTGCTATCTCTGCATTGGCATTTGTAGCTGCATTAAAAAAAGTTGATTTACCAACATTTGGTTTTCCAACAATGCCTATCTGCATAGTCATTTACTCACCTATATTATCCTCTTCAAGGATCTCTACCTCTTCTTCAAATCTTCTCATAGCCTCTGCTGCATGATAATCAAATGGTGTGATAAAAGTTGTTCCCTCCTCTGCAAGTAGAGTACCATTGACAGAAGCTGTTTTAGACAGATAGATATGTCTACCAGATACATTCCCAGTTATAATAGTATCTTCATCTATTTTTACATCACCCTCAGTTATAAGAGAACCTTTAACCTCTACATTTTTACCACAGAAGATATCATCTGCAGCACGTATGTTACCATGTATAGTAGAGTTATCACCAATAATTATCTTACCTTTAACCTCAAAGTTTCCTACTAAACGAGTGTTTTTCCCTATCCTTAGATTATAATCGGTTTTTGATTTCTGTAAACCAATGATAGAGTTATTTGGTATGAAAAGAAAAACCTCTGATATCGGAATAGTTTCATCCTCATTTTCCTCCAGTTCTTTTAATATCCTCTCTATCTCCTCACTATGACCCATCTTTAGCAATTGTATCAGATAAATAAAAATATATATAACTATGGGTATTGGACTCCTTATATTTATCCAACCTTTTGCCTCAAAACCCTTCTCCACTTCAACGCTATCTCCCACATCAAGGTCACCGTTCACAGAGAGATGCCCCTCTACCTTTACCTTCTCGCCTAGATACACATTTGCCTCACTTTTAACGTTACCGCGGATTCTACTAAAAATATCCACCCTTATATCATTATTAGACTCTAGATCACCATCGATAATTACATGTTCTCCAACAAATATTCTGCCATCTGTTTTTACACCATATTCCACTAGGCAACGATCACCTATTATAACATCTCCACTTGTAATAATCTTATCTTCATCAAATACTGTGTTATCCGGTATTACAAGAGTTTTCCTGTCAAAAACCATGCACCAGGGATATCACATTAGACATTATAAACTCAACGTTATTTTAATCACCTATAAGCCAATCCTCATCTATCCTATGATACTCAATTAACTCCTCTGGTTTAAACCATAGATTTATCTCAAACTCAGCTGTTTCAACGCTATCAGATCCATGAATGATATTTCTACCTATAAACTGCCCGTAGTCGCCACGTATGCTACCTATCTCGGCCTCCATAGGATCTGTTTTACCCATCATCCTTCGAACCGTCTCAATGACATTTTCACCTTCTAAAACCATCGCTACAACTGGTGAAGAAGTGATATATTTTACAGTTGGTTCAAAAAAGGGTTTCCCTCTATGCACTCCATAGTGTTTCTCTGCAAGTTCTCTAGATACAGACATAAATTTCATTCCAACTATCTTAATTCCTTTTCTTTCAAATCGAGAGATGACCTCGCCTACTAAGCCACGTTGTACTCCATCAGGTTTAATCATAACAAAGGTTCTTTGTTTCACCATCTTCAATTTCACCTATATCTCATTATATAATCAAGTTTTATAGTATTAACGATTGTTGTGTAAACAATTCCCCGAATAGATATATGGAGAAACTCATTAGATTAAATAGTACATGTGCAACTATAGATGCATACAAGTTTTTTGTTCTAACAACAGGTATAGCCAATAGAAATCCTACTACACCTGTCATCACAGCAGGATAAATATTTCCATATAGTAGATGGGCTAAACCAAATAAAAAAGAGGTTATAATAATAGCATTAGCAGGTCCAAGGGCATCTAATAATTTATCTAATAGGAAACCCCTGAAGAAGAATTCTTCAGCGAAAGGTTGAACCGTTATCAATATCAACATATAAGGTATAGGAAAAAGCTTGTTTAACTCTGTTATATTGCTAGATTTTGAAACATCGAATCCAAGTAGATTTAAAATAATACCAATAGAAACGATAACTACAAAGGCGAGAATAGCCGTAATAATACCCCAGATAACCGCTTCGTCTAAACCTGTTCTTTTGAGATTTATAGAATCTAGAATCTGTCTTTTATCAAAACGATTAACTACTTTATACCATAGAATTGGTACAAATACAAATAAAACAAAAACTAGGAGGAGTTGAATAACTAATAGGAAAATAGGGCTAATAGTTATAGAATTAGTATCTGAAGAGGAAGAGCTAAAACCAAAAAAAGACAGTATTGGTACTACTATAAATATAAGAAAAGTTATTAAAAGTAATACAGAGGCCCCTAGATGACCTAGCCTTCGAGGTGAAAAATCCATAGTAAACAGCAAAGGATATTCTTCTAATAAAGATTTTTCAATTTTAAAATCGAAAACCAAAAAATTATAG
>QMTB01000043.1 GCA_003649845.1 Thermoplasmata archaeon
GTGTTTGACTTCAAAGATTTTACTGATAGGTTGGAGGCATACAGAAATGCTGAAAAAGACATTATTAAAAGCACTGTACAAGCTAGCAGATAGCACATTCTACAGATTTACAAAGGGCATGGAAAACGCAAAGCTGAAGAAGAAGCTAGGTATGGTAGATTATCCTTACGCAGTAGATAAATATTTTGCGTTTAGCCTAACTTTAATAGCACTCACTTTTACACTATCACTTATTGTGTGCCTTATTATTTTTACATTTCTTTTCAAGAACCCTTTATTACTAGCCGTGCCATTTATAGCAACGGTTTTTGCAGCAATTATTGTTCTGATCTGGCCTGATATGGCTTTAGCGAAGAAAAAGAAGGTTATGGATGCAAACATGCCACTAGCGATACTTACAATGTCAACAGTTACACAAGGGGGTGCTCCACCACAATACATGTTCCAAACGCTTGCAAATAATCCTGAATACCCTATGCTAAGCAAAGAATGCCAAAAAATACAGCGTTTTATGAATCAACTTGGGCTTTCGTTTACAAAAGCTGTGGATAAGATGGCTGAGATAACACCATCGCCAGCGTTCAAAACATTTTTAAAGGAGCTTAACACTACTGTCAAAAGTGGTGGCGATCTGCGCGAGTTCATGGCGAAAAGGGCAGAAGATGCCTATTTTAAATATACGATGATGCTTGAAAGAGCCGCGGAGCGAGCTGAAACTATGGGTGAGATATACACAATTATAATGATCGCTGCGCCACTCTTCATATTCTTTACTGTGATGATGCTCAATATATTTTCAGCGGGCAAACTTTTTGGGCTTACTGTAAATGACATTTTATTTTATGGAATATGGGGCGGCCTTCCTTTAGCAAACATAATATTTATGTTCGTTATGCAGATGATGTCAACAGAGTGATAAAATGGATCCTATAATAAAATACTACGGAAAGTGGGCTTTATTAGGCATTGTTTGCTCAATAATAGCTTTTATTCTGCTTCAGAATACCGCCTTTGTAATGACCTCCTTCATAATTCCGATTATTCCAATTATGTATGCATATTATCAACAAAATAGTCAGATAAAAGGGCTTGAAGAAAACTTCAGGGTTTTTCTTGATGATCTGAAAGATCTTTTGCAAGCAGGGGTTAATATAAGCGATGCTTTAGTAATCACGGCTAAAAACGATTATGGGCCTCTAAGCTCGTATATAAAGAGGCTTGCCGCGAAGGTGCGCTTAGGGATTCCATTTGAAAAAGCAATAACAAGAACTTTCGCAAAAACAAATAGCATGCTTATAAAAAAGATAATTCTTGTGATAAATCAAACATTGCGAGCTGGCGGCAACTTCATGCGTGTATTCTCCGTCTCTACAGACTATGTGGAGAAGATAGAGAGACTTAAAAGCCAAAGGAAATCACGCACAACAAGCACGATAATAAACTCGTATGTAATGTTCTATGTTTTTGTTATGATAATTATAGCAATACAGATATTCTTTGTACCTATGCTTGAGAATCAGCCAGCGATGAACATAAGCGCAATAACAGGCGGCCTCTCAAACTTAGGTGAAATTATGAGTGAAGAAGAAGAGGTCCAAAAAGTAAATTACAGCTGGCACTTTACAAACCTCATAATAGTGCAGGCAATATTCGCTGGCCCAATGATCGGCAAAATCTCTGAAAATAGCTTTGTAGCTGGTTTGAAGCATTCTGTTATTTTGCTTTCCACATCGCTTTTTGTGTATATAGCAGTTATTTCGTTTCTTGGTGGATGATGGCTAAGAATTCTTAATAGCTGAAAACTATTTCTTTCTTATCTTTATAATTAGTGTTCCAACATCTAGCTGACCATCTGCGGTAAGCAGTGGCACAATGCGCCTTCGCACTATAGTAACTGGATAATCCTGTTCATTGCCTTGACTTGTTATTGTTCTTGTACTGCTTTCAAACTTGATGAAATAATCCTCATTATAGAAGCTCGTTATTGCTTCTTCGAGCACAACCTTAATTGGTTTCTCTGGCGATTCTACAAGCGTTGGTGTGCCAGTATAAGTACTATTTATATCTGCAGCTGACTGCCTTATTTTCACAAAGCTCTGGAACTCACACGCTAGGTTTATCTCTCCGGTTACTGTAAAGTTGCAAGTGTTATTTAGGTCTGACGATATCTGGGTAATTGTCTGGCTCGCACCTTTTGTTATACCCCAAGAGGTAGCGCTCACGTGAAGCTGATCTGAAACTGCAGTTGCATGCAGTCCAACGCGGTCCTCAACCCATAGGCAGATATAATCGTTGTGGTCATCAGTTATTGTGATTGAATTTGAAGTGGTAGAATAATTATAATCGCTCTTAGTGCTAGAACAACTCTGTGTAGCACTGAAGTAATACCATTTTGTAGCTACGCAACCAGAGCCGGAATCTGAGCAGTTAAGGTAAACAGTATCAGAATATGTTGTAGTTGAAGAAACGTCTGTAACACTTGCGCTAGGTGTGGTATTATCTAACAAAAACTGCTTCAAAGATGTGTCCTGATGCTCTAAACCAGTTCCATTCTGAACCTCTATATCTATATAGTAATTTCCATCTGTTATAGAGCTCGCATCCCAGGTATAAGTGCATTGTACAGGAGGCCACCAGTCATTGCTATCGCAACTTAAATTGGCTACGCTTTCGTATGCATTCAAATTTAGGTCTGTAGCGATAGCCTTCTCAAAGCCTAGCTTGCCTGCACTAATGGAGCTGTAATAGATACTTGCATATAGGTTATCTAGCATTGTATTATGCACGGTGAAAGAGATTGTGATTGTACCGCTTTCCAGAGTTCCACTTGGCATTATGCTGCTAACACCAACTTCAGGCACGAAGTGGAAGTTCCTATCCACTTGCCTTGAATTCCCTGTTAAATCGCTGACAATAATAGAGAGGTTGTAGTCTCCTTCAGACAAGCCTGTTTGATAGAAGGAGCATACATAGTTAAGTCCGCTTGCGTTACAATCGCTTGCATAATTGAAACTTGCTGCGGAGCCATTTATTTTGACCTGTACACTGCTAAGCACTATTGGAGCACAACCATTATGCACCAAGATAAATGAAATTGTTGGATTAGATGTGCTCTTATTTTCATCAGGTGTTGTAATATTTATACCCGGAGCATTATTATCTATGCAAAGTGTATATTGTGTGGAGTAGCTATCAGAACCGCCCTGAATATCCCAAAGATTCAAATCCAAATAATAATTTCCATCTGCTATGCCTGTTGTATCCCAGCTATATGTACAAAGCTGGGCATAGCGCCAATCTGTGTCTTCACATGTTAGTTCAGCTATATTGGCATAGTTATTTAAGTTCAGATCATCAACTATTGAGTTCTGGAATGCACCTTTTGTAGAAGAATAAGCGAACTTACTGTGTAATTCTTCCATCTCATAATCACTAGCGTAGAATCTAATCTCAAATGTGCCATTGAAATATCCCTGCTCATAGCCTGCGTAGAGTAATGTTGGAGGGATGTTTCTAAATATTGATGGAAAACCAATATCTATGCACGAACTGCTATAACAAGTAGTGCCACCCATATTGCCTAAGCCAACATCTATCATGCTGTAATTAGTGCTTTGCATCGAAATGCTTGGCTCAATAGTATAGCCTTCTAAATTATATTCTGTATATATAAATACATTACGATCTACCTGAGAAACATAACCTATAGAGTCTGCTGCAATTATTGCAATATTATAATCATCTGTGAATCGGACATACTCATAATATGTGCAGGTATAACTTCCGCTAGATTCTATGCAATGCAAATCTCTATTAAAATCATCGCTTTCGGAGCCATCAATAAGAACCCTAATAGAACTTAAATCGATTGGTGAGCCTTGGCCTCTATCAACTGTAAATTTTATATAAGCCGCAGAAGAAAAACTTTCGTCATCGGCTGGAGAATTTACATCTATCGCTGGCGGCGTATTATCAACACAAAGCTGGTAAGCTGTGCTATAGCTATTAGAGTCTCCCTGCTTATCCCAGATATTTATATCTATATAATAGTTGCCATCAGAAACACTAGTTAGGTCCCAGGTATAGGTGCATAATGTGAGGAATCGCCAGTCTGTGCCTTCGCAGCTTAGATTTGCTATGCTTTCATAGTTATCAAGATTCAAGTCTGATGCTATAATATTCTGGAATTGCCCTTGGCTGGTTGAATAGGCAATCTTTGCATGGAGCTCTTCAGATTCATAGTCGCGAACATAAAAGGAAATCTGAAACGTTCCACTTACATAACCGTATTCATTGCTATCATATACTATCTCAGGTGGAATGTTACGGAAAATAGCCGCAAAACCTAGCTGCGTGGAATAAGTGTCAGTATTTAAAGCACCAGCAGGCGATCCTATGCCAACATCAAGGGCTTTATAAGTTGTGCCACTTGTAGAAGCGCTAGGCTCTATTGTATAACCCTCTAAGCTATATGTCGCATAAACAGAAGTTATAATATCACGTTGAGAAGTGTAGCCAATGCTATCAGAAACTATTATTGAAACATTATAATCTTTGGCGAATTGAACATATTCGTAATACGCACATGTGTAGCTTCCATCGTTTTCAGTACAATGAGAATCTCTATTAAAATCATCGCTTTCGGAGCCATCAATAAGAACCCTAATAGAACTTAAATCGATTGGTGAGCCTTGGCCTCTATCGGCAGTGAACCTCACGTAGATAACCGAAGCAAACTGCTCATTGTCAGTAGGTGAGTTTACATCTATCGTTGGTGGAGTTTTATCTATTTTGACTTGAGTTGAGGTTTTTATCGCTTCATTATTATCTGCATTATCAACAGAATAATACCTTACATATCTAAGACACGTTTCTCCTTCCGCACAAGTAATATTTACCGTGGTGCCTAAAGTGGTTGGTGTACATGTAGCATTAGAATCTACACAGTAGTAAGTTGCTGCACACCCTGAAACACTATCGGAACAGCTTAGCGTTACAACCACGTCATTTGCCTGCCATTCTGCTGGCGCATCATCTGTTGTTGTAGGAGGCTCTGTGTCAGTAAGAACCCACTCAACGTTCATTGGTTCAACTGCATAGTTGCAAACCTCACCACTACAACATTTTCCAATAGAGTAATATCTTATCTCATGGTTACCATCCGAGTTTATTATTATATTTATGTCTGAATCATAAGAATGTGTCCAGGAGGCCCCATCAACACTATAATTTATAGAATGGCAGGAATACCCCTGTCCGGGAACACATATAAGTTCTACTATTGTTGGATGGCCTACAGAAATTACATTAATATCTGTCCCAAAAGTTGCTAAAGTAGAGGGTAGAATTACTAGTAAAGCAAGTATCACTAATGCTTGCATAATCTTTTGTTTTCTCATCAACCTACCCCGCAAGATTTAATGCTACCTGGAGAGTATATCATTCCCTTATTTACAAATGCCTCGTAGTGGTCCTTTATCTCGCGTTCAGAGAGAGCCCTATTATAAATCGCTACTTCATCAATTATTCCATTAAAACCTTGGGAATTCGCATGCTGAGAGCCTATCTCAAGATCAGCATTACTAACCGAAAGCGCTGAAAACGATTCCTCGTTTGTTTTTTCCAAAGTACCATTTATATAGAGATAAGTTGTTCCATTATCAAAAATGCCAACAACGTGATACCACTTGCCCGGAGAAATAATAGTATCAGAATATGCAGTTCCACCATAAGTTGTACCATTTCCAACTATAAAAGAAATTCTTTCATTTCCTACAGAAGCATCATTTAAAGATAGACCGTATGAATAATAGCCGGAATCGTCTGGCTTAACGATGATTTTGGCCCAGTCTGCGCTTTCTCCTAATGGTTTTATCCATGCTTCAATCGTGCTCTCCTTATTTATATCTAAGCTCTGAGAATCTGGAACAGAAACATAATCATCGTTCCCATCAAACCTAAGGGCTCTTCCAAACTTTCCTTCAACCCATCCAGAATTTAAATCCCAGAAGTCAAATCCGTTGAGCGTACCGTTATTTGAGCCTGCAGAATCAAGAGCTGTAGTTTGCTCGGCATATCCATCTAAATGCCACAAAGCAACTAAACCATTCTCATCCGTCTGTATATGCGCATTGTGCTCCTGCACACCTGCATTATAATCAGCTTCAATCTCCTGTGCGCTCTTTGCATAATTGTAAATGCGAACATCATCAATCAAGCCGTTATGGCAAGCGTGAAAACCAGCATATCCAATAGTAAGAGGGTCTGGATGAGTATATGGGGTTTGTGAATAAGCTGCGGAAACCTCATTGCCGTCCACGTAAAGCTTCATTGTGAAACCATCATAGGTGCCTGCAATATGGTACCATTTATTAGTTGAAATGTTAGTATAATAAGAAAGATTGCCACTGCCTCCAGCCGAATAAATCTGGAACAGGAACTGGCTTAGGCTGCCGTTATACCATAATCCATAGTTTCTATAAGTGAAATCTCCTTTCCCAACTATTCTCACCCAATCAGAAGGGGCTGAATTAATGTAAACCCAAGCCTCAACCGTAAAGGGAGCTTTCAACCTTAAAGTGCTGCTGTCAGCCACTTCTACATAATCATCTACTCCGTCGAACTGTATCGCTTTCCCCGAAATTCCAGCATTGAAATCAGAATGTCTTGCTCTTCCTGCAGCATAGAGTTCTGCTACTTCATCTGCGGAGAGGGTTTTGGAGTAGATGGCGAGCTCATCCATCAAGCCATGGAAAGGAGCATAATTAGCACTAGATTCATGGGTCCAGCCGATTCTCAAAGTGTGATTGGTGTCAATAATATTGTTTGTGCGAATTGAACCAGATGCGATCTTTGAACCATTAACATAAGCCTCAATTGTTCCGGCATCCCTGTCAATCACTCCCACAAAATGCGTCCATTGATTTAATGGAATAGAGCCATTGGGGGTATTCAAGAATTCCTGTGTGCCATCACTTGAAGTAAAGTGAATATAACCACTTTCGTTTAACCAAGCAGAATAACTCCTGCCATTGCTGCCAGTGCCATCGCCCTTGTAAATTAATGGATGCCACGTCCTAACAAAGGAAAACGGTTTGATCCAAAAAGCAACACTAAGCTTCCTGGCAATATCAAGAGAGGGGTTATCAGCAACATCAACATAAATGCTGTTCCCATCAAACTTCAGCCCTGGTCCGCTCTTCCCAGCAGTCCAGTTTAAATGCTTGGCTTTGCCAAGAGCATAAAGCTTAGCTATCTCATCGGCGGAAAGAGCTGTAGAATAGATTGCAATTTCATCAATTGTTCCATAGAAAAAAGAACCAGCCGTATTTGGTGCTCCTCTGGCACCTATTCTTAACGCATTGTCATAGTTGCTTATCGCACCTCCGTCGGGATCTGCAATTGAATCAACATACGAACCATTTTTATAACTTGTCACATTGGTTCCATCATAAACAAGAACAACATGGGTCCACTCATTAGGCGTTACTGAAACTCCGGTATCGTGCCATTCCCACGTGCCAGCAGTTCGTATAGCCCAAGAAATGCGACCAGAAGGGGAAGCAGTATCTGTTATGCCCCATTCATATTGCTCCTCTTTATTCCATATTATTTGCCGATCTGAGTTACCTTTGGCTCCTTCCCAATAAACCCATGCTGACCAAGTAAACTTGTCTGAGAGATCTAATGAAGAATCCTCAGAAACTTCTACATAAGTACTTCCATCAAATTGTAAAGCCCTATCACTCTTTCCAACATTCCAGTCGGAAAATAATGCTTTTCTTACATTGTAGCGATTGAGAATTTCTTCAGATGATAAAACGCGGGCGTGAACAGCCACTTCATCTATGAGGCCGTCAAATGGTTCGGCTCCTCCTTCAGAAGAACCTATGAAAAAGCTTGCCATTGTAGAAGTCAATCCACCTGTAGATGTTGTTGAATTTGCAAGAGAACCGTCGATATACAATTTGAGGTTTATCCCATCATAAGTACCTACAATATAGTGCCATGTGTTCAATGAAAGTGGCGCACCGGTGCTTGCCTTTGAGAGATCGTGAGCACCCACTCTAAAGTGAACATTTCCATCCGAACAATATAACTGGTACTCTGGATTCCAATCTCTTTCGCCTTTCCCAGCAATATAACCACTCTCGCAACTATTTGCTTTGACCCATGCCTCAATCGAAACACTTTTACCATTCATCGTTAAGTCACTAACTTTTGTAAAGCCGTAATAATCTCCAGGGGAACCAGTCAGAGATGCGGTATACCGAATATTTTGAATCTGAAAACCACCACTGCCTGAAGAGTAAGTGACCTTTATATAAATTGGCCCAGTTGTGGGGTAAAATGAACTAGGGATAGGAAAAACATAGTTTCCAACTGCATTGAAGGAACCTATCTGTGTCCAGCTAGAATCATCAGCACTCACTTCCACCACTCCTACTGCGCCACTTGGGTTGTAATTATTTCTAATAAAAAATGTCCCTGCAGTTTGTTCGAAATTACCTGGATCAAATCTCCACTTTACGTATGAGCCCAGACCATAAGAGAAGCGAGAGGCGTGCATCCACTGTGCAGTTTCTATTACCCGGTCAGCACTATTGTGTTTGTACATTGCACTTTGATAAGTATAATTACCATCGACAATCCTCTCTGCCCAATCTAAGTAAGCCCCATTTACATAATTATAAGTGGGTGACACTCTTTCAACTCTAACATCATCAATATAAATCGATCCTGTTATGTGGTATGTGTAAAATCTGATATAAGCATTTGCTGACTGATATGCTCTTACCAGATATTCATATTTTGACCAATGTTCTGTAAGACGTGAAGTTGTTGCCCTGCCAGCTTCACTATCTCTATTCCCTGGGCCTGAATCTACTATAAAATCTGATATGATGAAGCCTCCTGTAGCTGAGGGATCTTTTCTGGCCCAGTAACTTATTTTATAATACCCAGGAGACACAGAAAAGGTATCAGAATAAAAATAATATGCTGCGCTTCCTGTATTGTCAAGCCTCATTGACTGAGTGCCAGTATGGGAAGTTGCGGTTGTCGTATATGTATACGTAGTATTTTGACATGTCCAATTTGTTGGACAAGGAGAGCCAGAATCAAAAGAAGAGTTTGGCACAAGATTGCTCCCAAATATTTCTTCGACCTCAACATATGTGCCACCTGACCTATAGCTATAAAGTGTTGCTTTTCCGTTTAAATTATTAACACTGAAAACCTGCCATTCTGTATCGCCAGGGGCTTTAAAATAAAGGATTACTCCTTCTCCCCCAGTA
>QMTB01000044.1 GCA_003649845.1 Thermoplasmata archaeon
ATAAAATGCCCCCCTTTCATATAGAAGACGAGTTTTTCTTCTCAAATATAGTAAGAGAATTCTTTAACCATAGAAGAAAAAAGATTAGATACACTATAAAAACTCTATTTGGAAAGATAGATCAAGATGTACCTTTTCAAGATAGAAGAATTGAAGAATTAACCCCTAGGGAGATTGTAGAATTAAGTAATCTACTCTATAATAGATATTCTAAATCTTCCTGATATATGCAAAATAGTTATCCGAATGATATCTAGAGTTTAATCTAACAGATTTTATCTCCTCTATATATAACCCTGCTTCTAATATATCTCTCTTAAACTCCCTTTTACTATATAGATGATAAAACCTTGGTATATTCAAACCATTTTGCTTCCAATATATGGTTATATCCCCAAATTCTTCCACCCTAGAGGTTTTAAATAAATTTTTTATGAAAAAATTCTGGAATCTATCCTGCCATCGTGACCACACTGAGATTAAACCAATACCATTCTTCTTCATAATACGTTTTACTTCCCTCAAAGATTTAATTCTATTCTCCCTATATTTTATATTATGAAGAGATGCAATGTAGAGAATAGCATCAAAACTATCGTCTCTAAAAGGTAGATCTTTAAGATTCCCATGTATAAGCTCGATATTCTTCATACCAATGGTTTTATTTTGTATAATCTTTAAGAGATTTAACGATATATCTAATCCAACTGCTTTTATACAATGTTGTGCACATGGAATTAGATGTCTACCGTTTCCACAGCCAAGATCGACTATTACACTATCTTTTGGTAGCTTTTCAATGAATTCAATGCATATCTTCCAAGGCTTACCCCTAGTTTTATCGAAACTACTAGCTATACTATCCCATATCTCCTCATTTTTCTCATCTAGTATTCTCATGGTAACATCTTTAGAGTAATATCTATGTTTTATAAAAGCAAGAGGTTTTACTCTCCATTCTATGGTATTTATAAGTTATTATAAATAGATGGGTCTTTTCTTCTGTAGATTAGAATTTACCATACTGCATAGAAATTACCGACGAATAACTCCCTCTTATCACTTTTTCAGCAAAAATTTTTAGAGATAAGCAACAATTAGATTATCTCTAAAAAATTGAGAGGAGAGATAGATATAGTTTAAGATGTAATGTAGTTAGGTCCACCGCTTATAAGATCGATTAGCTGTTGAATCAAATTTACTAGACTTTGAATAGCAGCTATAATGTTTTTAATAAGATTAACGATGCCTAGAACGCTTTGAATAATAGTTACTATAGTCATCACGAGTTTAATCAACAGAATTATCAGTTGAATTAGAAAATCAATGAAACCAGTTGGTTGAATATCTCCTATCTTACTATATAGTATTTTCTCTGTTTTCTCAAGGTTATTTACTGCGTTCATAACAGGAGTGCTTTGGGTATTTGGAACTGCAGTAGCAGTTGATATCATAAGAAGAGATACAGCCAAAGCGCCAATTGTGAGCATAATCTTCTTCATTTTGCCTCCACCAAAAATAAAATAAGATATTTAGTATTTAAATATTCCCGTTTATAAAAATCAAATATATTTCTAAAAATAGGATAAATATAGATATATTTACTCGAAATAGGAGAATATTTAAATTTCAATGTATGCATATTTCTATTTATGAATTTACGTTTCAATACATCAATTCTTAGATACATGCTACTACTTATAGTTGCAACTATAATTCTAGTATCTCTATTTCTACCAGTTGAAAATACGAATATACCTAATACTTCTACATCTAAAAAGAAGATTAAGGATACAGATGGAGATGGTATACCAGATAATGAAGATACTTTCCCAGATGATCCATCGGAATGGAAGGATTCCGATGGTGATGGTGTCGGTGATAATAGCGATTCTTTCCCATATGATCCCACTGAACAGAAGGATTCCGATGGTGATGGTGTCGGTGATAATAGCGATACTTTCCCATATGATCCTAAAGAACAAAAGGATTACGACCATGATGGTATAGGAAATAATGCTGATATTAATCCATATGTAAATCTTTCTATAACTATCACTATACAAAGATTTAAAGTTACCTCGCATGTTGATTTATTTAGACGAGCACAGGTTTACTTTGAAATATGGGTTAACGGTGAGAAAAAACAAGTGTTTAACAATAATGGTAGATACTGGCGTGTTTGGATAGGTAGAGAAGAGATAGTGGATCAAAGTTTTACATATGATATACCAGATACAACTAAAGAAAAATATACAACTATTGAAATTAAAATGTTTGATCATGATTTTCTTACAGAAGATGATCCAATAGATGTCAATAATGGTAAGGAAGCAGTTATTATTAGATTTAACAATGTAAAAAATGTTGTAAGTGGCGGTAATAACGGTATATCAAAAGGTGAACAAGGTGTTATATGGTATAATATATCCTATCCCAGTGAGATTACACCGCCAGAGGAATATTATACTAGATTATATAGATGGATTTTTCAAAATAAAACTTGGAGTTTAAAATTGGATATACCTGTTAGTAAGTATAAATGGTGTCTCAACTCAAAGGTTAATAGAGAACCACAGCTAGAGGGTATAGATGCGATGGCTAGTTTTGTAACATATAGAGATAAAACAGTTGAAACACTTGTAGATAAACTTAGAACATTAGGAAAAGGTTTTGATGACATAGATTATATTAACTTTGCTTTATCCTTCGTACAGCAAATTGTTAGATATACCGATGATAATGTTAGTAAAGGAGAAGAGGAATACTGGCGGTATCCTATTGAAATCCTTGTTGAAATGGAGGGAGACTGTGAGGATAGTGCAGTGTTATTTGCATCTATAATCAAAGCCAGTAACTATAACGTTTCATTGCTCTTCTATGTAATTGAGAATAATACCGGTCATCTCGCTGTCGGTGTAAACCTAGATACAGCTATAGATGGATACTATATTTTATATAACGATAGTAGATATTATTATTGTGAGACTACTTCGATGGGTTATCTATTAGGTGATAAACCTAGTGGTATACCAGATAAACCAGAAATGGTCATACCTATAAGATAATTTGACTAACCCTATAAACCATTAAGTATAGCATACAGTAAATTAAAGATATTCTATTTCGACTAAGAAAATCTTGGTTTCTAAACCTAGATAGTTTTATTGATTACATATCAAATTCCATTATTCTATATATATAGCTGGTCTAAATGGAGATGCAAAGCTAGATTTACCTTTAGGGTCATAGATATCCTTGCTATCAGCAGGGTATATCTCTATATCACAGTTGAATAAGGATTCTAGATAAGATGTTTCCTCTTTTAGAAAGATTGTCTCATCTATATCAATAGTATATCGTTGTTTATCTTGGATTTTCCTCATCTCGTTTATTATTTTACCTGCAAACTTTGATATCTCCTTTGCTTTCTTCTTCATATCCTCATCAGTCAGTATCTCTCTCATTAGATTACTCATATCTAGTTTACCTTTACCTTCTAGTTCAAAGATTTTCTTTGTAACAGTTTGCTTCCATTTTGGTGTAGTATAGATACAGATTCTTTTTGGAGTAATCTTCGTAACCTTAAGTATCTCTTGTATATCCTCTATTAAACCTTGTAGTAGATCCTCCTTTATCTCATCTTCCATGGAAAACAGTTTTTCATCATATGTTGGAAACTCAGCATTTGAGATGAAAGACTCATATCTTATATGCCATAATTCCTCTGCTATATGGGGTGTTATAGGTGTCATCATTTTAAGCCAGGATTCAACATAATATTGTAGAATAGTTTTATTTTTCCCTCCTCTCTTAATATACCAGTTTATATCCTTCTGCATTTCAAAGAATATCTCATTTGCAGCTACTCTAAGGTTATATTCATCAAAAGCTTCTACTATATTTTTGATTCTCCTATTAAGCATACTTTTAAGCCATCTATCGATATGTTTATTCTCCCCGCCGTCTATTGATAATATATTATATATCAAACTGTAGAGGTTTGCTAATCTATTTTTATAGATTATTACTGTAGATGGATCCCATTCTATATCAACAAACGGTGAACCAACATGACTATAATATAGTCGCATTGCATCTACACCATAGATCTTTGCAGCTTCTGCTATATGCGTTACACCACCTTTGGATTTACTGATTTTTTCTTTACCCTTCTGTGTAACCCACCAGTGTACGAATATACCATTAGGTCTCATTTCCTCTGGTAGTATAGCTACATGATTCATTATAAAAACTGGGAAATGAACTGTTTTATGTTCTTTACCACCAAGGTTTATATCAACTGGATACCAATAGAGTACATCTCCTCTTATCTCCCCCCATAGTGCATCCTTCGCAGTTCCTTTGCCTAGGAAGATATAATCAAAGAATTTCTCTGTCATATCCATAGCTAGTAGTTTACCTTCATTTACATATTTAGAAATTATATAGTATATTGGGTATAAGGTGGAGTCAGATATAGGTTCTATAATCCATCCTTCTTTAAAGGGGAATTCTGTTCCCAGCCAAGAACCTTTTCTTATACAGGCTCTATCGTCAAACCATTCTAATACACCTGGTAGTTCTTCTTTATATTCTATGGGATATATATTCATCTTCTCCACATGTTTTATCGATTCATTAGTTAGTTTTTCATCGCTATATTTAATGAACCATTGATCTGGAATTTGTTTTATAACGACCTTCTCGCCACATCTACATATAACTTCTTCTGAGAATTCTCTCATAGTCAAAGCTTGATTAGATGATAATAATCTATCTTTTATCTCCTCTTTAGCAGAAGAAACCTTCATACCAGCGTATTCCATACATAGATCGTTTAATACGCCTGTGTGAAACTCTTTTTTATAAACTATATCAGTAGCTTCATCTAGTTTCTCAGTTTCCTTCTGACTGTGAATATTTAACTCATCACATACCTTAGCAGCTGGTTTTTCTCCCAACTCAGGTATATCAATAATAGTTATAGGTTTAATAGGTTCACCTGTTTCAACAAGTGCTATATAATCATAGGGTGCATGAGCTGGTACAGACATAACTATACCAGTTGCAACCTCTGGATCAGCGAATATACCTGGTAGAATAGGTACTTCTCTATCAACGATAGGTATCCTACATTTTTTACCTATAAGATGTGTTCCTGGTATCTCTTCATCTATAATTTCTACATCATCATATTGATAATTTAGTTTCCTAGCGGCTTCTCTAGAACAAATCCATATTTCACCCATAATTTTAATTTTAACATACACTACATCTGGATTAACCCACATATTTGTTACACCGAATATTGTCTCAGGTCTAAGAGTAGCAGCTGGTAGAATAGTTCCATCATCCATTAGGAATTTGATTACTGTAAACTCTAATATTTCAGCGTTACCACCTGTTGAGATATCAGTTTCAGATTTATCAACAGCTACTGGACCACAGTTAGGGCAAAAAGGTGCATAATGTTGTTTTTGAACAAGTAAATTCTTTTCTTTTAATTTATAAAATTGCCATTGAATAAATTTTTTGTAACCTGGAGATATAGTACTCATACTTCTAGAATAATCTATGAGAAATCCAAAGCGTTTCCAATAATCTTCTACATATACATTTCCAAAATATTTTACAACTTCATATGGATCTTTTAATTTCTCTATCTCTTCATCGCTGAGACCATATTCCCTTAGAGAATTAATCGTTATGGGATCCTTTCTCTCTACTTTCTTTGCAAAACCAATAGATGGTATACCGGATGCATGGAAACCAGCGGGGAATAACACATTATATCCTTGCATTCTTTTGTATCTGGCTATGATATCACAATATGTGAAACCTCTCATATGACCAACGTGTAGATATCCTGATACCCCTGGGTAGGCAAAATGTATGAAGAATTTTTGTTTATCA
Organism: Thermoplasmata archaeon; assembly: GCA_003649845.1. Lineage (GTDB taxonomy): Archaea > Thermoplasmatota > E2 > DHVEG-1 > DHVEG-1 > B44-G15. The sequence continues at coordinate 5,917 of QMTB01000044.1, forward strand.
TTCCTCTTTGATTCATAGATTTTACTGTCAAACCAGTTTTTCTGCCATCTACGTTCTATATCCTCATAGTTATAGGGTTTCATCTGCATATTCAAATTCCCTTTCCTCGGAATATTATGGTGCTATTTAAATCGTTTCCCATGTTTTTATTCATATAAAAATTTAATAAAATTATAATAAAATTTAAATCTATTTTTCATATAGCTCCTTTGAGGTGTACTAGTGAGATTCTGGTACAATAGGAGGTTATATAGAAATGATGTAGCGGTGAGTGAAGAGTTTACTGCACTACCTGCATTAGCTGTTATATCTATAGGTTTAACCTTATTCTTAATAGTGTTTTCTTCTGCAGAGAAATCATATGATATACAAAAAGAATCTATAGATGAATATCAAACTGCTGGTTTCCTATTAGATCATATACTTGATCCAAACGCTCCTATTATGAAAGATAAAGGAGTTATAAACTATCCATTTTTAAACAGTATAGATGGTAGAAACTATCTAGAATCAATTAGAAGACAAACTGGTAATATAAATTTTTCAATATCGCTATCCTTCAAAGATGAAGAACATTTCTATCCTTCTACGCCATGTGATACCGATCGTATAGCTGTTTCTCAATCAATAGCTGTTTATCTAAATGAAGTTGAAACAATACCTGGGAGGATAACCATTATCATATGGTGGGATACAATTGGATGATAAAGGTTTATCAACAATGTATGATGCAATCCTCTTCATAGTAATGATATCATTATCAAGTATTATATTAACACCTATCTTTGAGATGCAAACTATAAACAAGTTGGCAGGAGAGAGGTATAGAGAGAATGTAGCAGAGGAGACATTACATACATTCCTAGTTAGCATGCCATCAAATTTTAACTACAACCTAGGTGGTAGTATCGTTGATACAGCAGCAGAAACCTTAGGGATAGATGTAGCAGATAATAATAACTTATATCATACTATAACTACTTTGATACTTGGAAGAGAACAGCTACATAAAACATATAATTGTATAATTGCAGAAAATCTATGCAGCCAGTTTATGATACCTATATCTAATAATGATTCTATTAAACTTAATATATTCACAGAGGATTTCAATGAAAAATTAAAAGATAAAATTATAAAATATCTCCTAGGACATCTAGGGGATTATAATTTTAATTTCACCGCATACTGGTATCCAATAAAAGGTGTACACATTGGTGGTATACTACAAGTTGGAGATCCCATACCAGATACCACTTGTTATCATGCAGAAGAAACATTTGTCATACCAATTAATATAGATTTCAACAAAAATCTATTATTTAATATATCATATATAAAAAATATAACTGGTATACTAGAAGATCATGATATCGATAACATTACAAAGACTTCTCTTAGTGAAAACCTAACTGCTTTATTTAGAGGATTTCTACTAGATGGATTACTATATAACAATATATCATACCCTAGTATACTAGATATATTCATCTCATATGGTCTATCTAACATAGAAGATGCAATAGAGAATATCTCATCTAAACTGATCAATACAGCTATCGGAGAAGGATTGTATACACTACAAGGTATCCTTGGAGACATAGATAATACAACATACTATACAGGGTTATTCAATATATTAGAAAAGGAATTTATAGATTATCTAACTAACTCTACTGGTATAAACTTCTATAATCTAACCGGCATTATAACCCCTCTTGAAGATATAATTAAACCAGTTATATGGAATATATTAGAGCCAATTGTTGAACAACTTACATCCTATATCATAGATGAATTCTCTTCTACATCTTCTAATTCAATAGAGATATTGATGGATCTATTATTCAACCAGGTTTCTACGAAGGCAACAGCAGTACTAGTGGTATGGGAGGATTACATATGAGGAAGCTACTATATGATAATAAAGCAAGGATACCTTTTGTAATCCTTGGATTATTCCTATTATTAGGCAGCAGCTGTACAACTACTATCATCATAGCTTTAAAGATGAATAGAGTATCAGATATATCATCAACAGGTTTCTCCGATGAGATAAAAGATATGATAAAACATATGGAATCAGATATAGCATCAAACATTGTTATATCGGGTTTAAAAGCTGCTGAAGATATAGGTGAAAACCCTGTTATTATACCTGCAGATTCTTCTAAAACTGCTGATGAGGTAAATATAGAGAGATTAAAAAATAGGATTATAGAGGATTTAAACCACTATATATCTAATAACTATATGGATAATCATTTTACCTCAGAACATTATACTATAAATATTTTAGAAGATAAAAATCTAGAGGATAGAATATCTTTTAAAACATTGAATATGAAAACTAGGAGACCTATATCTATACCATTTATAAGCCCAAATATAGATGAGAAACATCCAGTATACTGGTATATCTCAATTCCTTTTACCATTGAAATTATACCATATAATGGTCATAGAATACTTGATAAAATCAATGTTTCAGCGGTTATACCATCTAGATATCTATTATTAGAATCCCTAGTGAATGAATTTTCCAAAGCTATTAATGGAACAAACTCTCTATGGAGTATTATAACTATTCTATCAAACATCTATAGCCTTAGTAGAGGTTACCAACAGTATATCACTGGGGAACCACTTAATATTATAGATAATCATCATCTAACACCAATGGTTAACGTAGGTTTACTATTAGATGAATTTTTATTCCTAGGAGGAGTAGACCCAGTTGGTATGATAGAAACAATAAAAGGTTCTACCAGTGCTCTAAGGAATCAGTCAAAAACCTCTATACTAAATAGTGTAGATGGAGACGACTATAGTTTTTCTATACCCAGTAGAGAATCTCCACCACCTTCACCTATAATTAATATATCTGAGATAGCAGATAATATTCTATATGGTTATAATAACCTAAAGCTTTCCTTTGAAAAAGATGGCAGTAGGATAGATAGAGAAATTCCTGATACAGATGAGATTAATGAAACCATTGAAGATTTCCTAGAAGAGGGCTATAATTTCCTAGGAGTTGAAAAAAATGGTATAGTAGAGAATAGTTCAACTATAGAGCAAATTGATAGTATAATATCTAGAACGTATACATCTACTTTGAAAACAAAGGTTGAGAGATCTATAGTAGATATAATATATGGTTCACATAATGGTTATAATATAGATAATGGAACAGGAAACTGGATTCTAGAAAACTATAAACTTATTGAAACCCATGGTAAACCATTGGATATACATATAGATTCTATTCTATATGAAGAGATCTACAATGTAACATGGAGTAGATATCATAAATGGTGTAGTAATGCTAGTAGTAATTCTTCTATAACTGTGTCTGATTA
>QMTB01000045.1 GCA_003649845.1 Thermoplasmata archaeon
ATCTAAAAGATGAGTTAGAGGCATTAGATTATCTACATAATAAAAACATATATCTATACTCTTACAGATATGATGATACATAGATGGTTTTTAGTTTTATACTTCTCTCTAATTTTATCTATATAATCAGAAATGATATAAGAGAGATTTATGATTCAAAGTATCTATGTTTGAAGCCCCAAGAGGAACAAGAGATTTCCCTCCATGGGAGATGGATAAACGTAGATATGTAGAGGATAAGATAAGAAATACATTTAAAATATATGGTTATAGAGAGATTCAAACTCCTACATTTGAACATCTACAAGTTTTTACATTGAAATCTGGAGATGCTATAATAGATGAGATATACTCTTTTAAGGATAAAGGTGGTCGAGATCTGGCTCTTAGGCCAGAGTTGACTGCTCCGGTGATTAGATTCTATGTTGAAAAACTTCAGATGGAACCTAAACCGCTTAAATTATTTTACATTGGAAACTGTTTTAGATATGATAGACCGCAGAAAGGTAGATATAGAGAGTTTACGCAGGCGGGTTGTGAACTTATAGGTGTTGATACACCTGAGGCTATAGCGGAGCTTATAGCTCTTGCATATAATATACTTAGAAATATAGGATTAAAAAATGTGGATTTACATATAGGAGATTTAACTATTCTCTCTACTCTATTTAAAAAACTTGGGATTTCTGATGAGAACAAAAAGGAAATTATACCGCTTATAGATAAAGAAAAATTTGATGAATTATATCTTTTTATGCAGAATATAGGTGTATCGAAGGATGAGATAGAATGGTTTCTTGATGTGCTTAAAATGGATGATATCTCTAAGCTTCCTGTCTCTGATGAGATAGAAGAAGAGGTTGAAAGATTAAAGGATGTATTTGGATTTCTAAGGGATATATACTCTATTGATTGTAAGATGAAGCTTAGTATTGTTAGAGGACTTGATTATTATAAAGATATAGTATTTGAAATCGAGGCACCTATATTGGGTGCAGAGAAGCAATTATGTGGTGGTGGTATATATGAGCTTATACCTTTATTTGGTGGTAGAGAAGCACCATCTGCAGGTTTTGCTATAGGTTTTGATAGGGCTATACTTGCTGCAGAGACTGAGGGTTATAGATTTCCTATTTCAACTATAGATTATTATATAATACCTCTTTCAACTTCTCTAATCTCTAAAAGTATAGAAATAGCGCAGATTCTAAGAAATAAAGGTTTACTGGTAGATGTTGATTTAATGAGACGTGGTATAGGTAAAGCATTGAAGTATGCTGGTTCTATTAATGCAAAACAAACTATACTTTTAGGGCCAGATGAATTAGATAAGAATGCCGTTACAATTAGAGATATGGTTACAGGAGAGCAGAAACTTGTTTTAATAGAGGAGTTAAAGAATCTTTGAGTTGTCTTCTATGGTAAAAAGGGTTTTTATAGTAGATACATCTGTTATACTTTCTGGTAAACCTATTTCCCTTGATAGAGAGATGTATACTACACCGCTAGTTGCAGCAGAGTTTTCACCTGGTGGTAGATTCTATCGTATGTTTCAATTTCTATTAGAAGCAGGTTTAAAGATTAAGAAACCATCTAAGGATATGATAGAGATTATTAGAAGGAAGATTACTGAAACAGGTGATAGGTTATCAGAGGCTGATATAGAACTTCTTGCTCTTGCATTAGAATTTAAAGGGGAAGACATTTCTGTTACTATACTTACAGATGATTATGGTATACAGAATACCGCAGATGAACTTGATATAGCATATCAAGGTATAGAGCAGCGTGGGATAACAAAAAAGTTTAAATGGATTTGGCGTTGTCAGGGTTGTGGTAAGGTTTTCATGGAGAAGTTTACTGTGTGTCCAATATGTGGTTCAAAAATGAAACCTATTCCCTATGATATAAAATCTTTAGGGGAAAAGTGATTCTAATGGAGATAGATGAGGTTAAAGAGAAGATTATGAGATTCTGGAGGAGTGAGGATGAGAATATCTCTCTGGTTAGAGATATTCTTGTAGCTTTACTTGTAGTTGCAATTATATTAGTTGCTCTATGGAGTTATACAGGTCAATGGTTTGGAGCTCCTATGGTTGCGATAGAATCTGGTAGTATGATGCATCAGAATGAACCTTTTGGTAGAATTGGAACTATTGATGCTGGTGATATGGTTTTACTTGTAAAGGTTTATAGTAAAAATGATGTTTTAACACGTGAAGGAGAAAAAGCAAAGGGTGATGCAGGTTTTAGATCTTATGGAGACTATGGAGATGTAATAGTATATAAGAAATATGGTAGAAATGATGAGGATCAAATTATACATAGAGCTATATGTTGGATTGATTATAATGAGAAGACTCATACATATACTATAGAAGAGTATAATATGTATAATGTTTCATCTATTACAATACCTGATATAGGGTTGATTAACTATCGTCCTACTCATTCTGGTTTTATAACAAAAGGTGATAATCCTATAACTAATGATAGATGTGATCAAGCAGGTGGTATCTGTAGTGAACCTATAAAACCAGAGTGGATTACAGGTAAAGCTAGAGGAGAACTACCTTGGGTTGGAACTATAAATTTATTATTTAATGATCTTATAAGTGGTAGGTTATGGAGTTCACATCCAACGGTTAGTAATGTACCACCTGATAGTATAACTTGTTTGGTTATATTAATCTCTGTGCTGGTAGCTATACCTTTATCTTTTGATATCTATGATTATTATAAGAAGAATTATCAGAAGAAAACATCATAGGTTATACCAATCTGGATAGGTTTCATATGGTATAGGGTCTCTAATTCCTGCTTCTTTGAAACCTTTTAGACGTAGTATGCAAGAATCACATCTACCGCAGGCTTTATCTTTACCTCTATAACAAGACCATGTTAGATGAAATGGTGCTTCAAGTTCTACTCCTCTTCTAATTATATCCGCTTTAGATAGACTGATTAGAGGTGTTTCTATTTTAATAGGGTGTCCTTCTACTGCTTTTTTTGTTGCAAGATTAGCCATATTTTGATAAGCTTTGATATATTCTGGTCTACAATCTGGGTATCCAGAGTAATCTGTTGCATTAACTCCTATGAAAATAGTTTCTGCGTCTATGGTTTCTGCGTAGGCTAAAGCTATAGATAGAAAGATAGTGTTTCTAGCGGGGACGTATGTTGGAGGTATATCTTTACCTATCTCTTCTATTGGATGATTTGGAATAGACTCTTTGGAACTATCTAGAAGGGTTGAACCACCAAATTGACTAAGATTTATATCAAATATGATATGTTTTTCTACTGGTATTGATGCTGCTATCTTTTTTGCAGATTCAAGTTCTCTACTATGACGTTGACCATAAGTAAAGGATAGGGCATAGATTTTATATCCAAGGTTTTTTGCTACATAAGAGGTTACGCATGAATCCAATCCACCTGATAATAGGCAAACAGCTTTTCTAGTCATATTTTTTCATCTCTAATAGTTTTACTCACCCATGCGCCTTGCCCGTAGCCTTCATCAACACCAATTTCAATCTCATATATGTTATTATACTCCATTAATTGTTTTTGTATTTTTTCTAGGATATAGTTTGATAGATTTTCAGCGGATGTTGTTTCAATAGGTAGTATGATACAATCAGATATAGGAAATATATACTGTTTTTCTAGAGATGTTAGTTTAACTTTTTTTTCATCTATAGAAACATTAGGGTTTCTACCAGGTATGAGTATTTTATGATCTAATTCATCAACTATTCTATTTAGAATTTGTTTAACCACTGTGAAGTCTATCAGTATCCCGTTCTCATCTGGTTTTCCATATATTTTCATATGAACAGCATAGGTGTGACCATGTAGTCTACCGCATCTTTCATAATCGGAGATTAGATGAGCTGCTGAAAATCTTATCTTACTCTTCCATCCATCTATATATATAAAATGTTTTTTCATGTTTTATTCACTTGATTTTTTTCTATTTCTATAATCTTTAATAGCTTCTTTTAATGCATCAGCTGCAAGGTTAGAGCAGTGCATTTTAATTGGTGGTAGTCCATCTAACTCATTTGCTACATCATCTCTTGTTATCTTCTCAGCTTCTTCAATGGTTTTACCTTTCGCCAGCTCTGTTATCATACTACTTGTTGCTATAGCTGCTGCACAGCCAAAGGTTTTGAATTTTATATCGGCTATCCTATTATCTTTAACTTTGATGTAGATTGTCATCATATCTCCACAATTATGTAATATAAGAGACTCTGTAGTATAGGAATGGGTTGATTCTACTTCAAGGTTATAAACTGGACCATTGTACTCGATTTTCTCCACCTTTGTTATAGGGGTAAACAACAAACCATTATCTATCCACGTATTGCTTATTGTCTTCTTCTTTAATTTAAATTTAACATTTAAAATAGAACCTAATTTTTTCAACGAAGGTTTTCCTAGTACATATATTCTATATGCTTTTCTATGGTTTACATGATTTATACTCCTTGGTTTCTCTTCATAGATTGACGGTATTATCCCTTGGCGAAGTAGCAGTATCTTGATTTGATTCGCAAGTTGTTTCGATATGGTAGAATAACTTGCTCTAGGTTTTTCTATATCGATATATCCATCACCATACCAGAGACCTCTGATTAGTTCAGCTTGTTTCTCTAATGGTAAAAGCATCATAAAATCAGGTATTCTCTTCTCCTCTACATTGGATCCAAATAACTCTCTTAGAAATCTAGTTACATGAGTATTATATATTTGAATATAAACGGTTTTTCTCTTTCCCCTCCTCTCTACCTTCGCATCCAATCCGAAAACCTTTTTAATCAGATTGAGGCAATCCTGTATATACTCATCTTCTTTGATGTTGAATGTTAGCGTAGTATAAGTTTTAGATTTTTGTATCCTAGTGTTTCCCTCTGATAGGAAATATCCACTGAAACACATAAAATTTTTGTCAACTTTTATTTTAAGTGGTATTTTTTTGCTACGGAAATCATGGTCCGATTTCAATATATCTATCTTTAGATATTCAATATCCTTGATATCCATAGGAATAGGGTAGGTAATTATGTCTCTTTTCTCAAAATGTTCAGCATGCCACCATGATAGTTGATTAGATAGTTTCTTTTTGTTTCTAGTATAATAGTATGCATAGTCTTCTGGTAGTTTAAAGCCATAAACAAGGTGATCTGGAGTGAGAAATGTTCTACCCAGCCTGTTCTTTATCATAATGATGTTTCCAGAATAATTTCTTCTAAACCTCCTGGTTATTTCATGAAACTTGCTGTCATGTGAGAGAACCTTATCGCCGATGTTGAAACTAGAGATAGAAGTCAGATTGGGGTTACCAACTATATTTGTCTCAGGTAATACACAAACAGGATTACCTACTGTTCCCACTCCATCCGCATCTTTTATCTCTCCCATATTCTTTGGGTTTCTGAAATGCTCCATTACTTTTTCACTATATATCGCTGCACACATTTTTATTTCAACTCCTTTTCCACAGCGGTGAGATTTCTCTCAATTTTGTTACTACTTCGGGTAGTACTTGTAGCACATAGTCTATTTCCTCCTTGTTGTTTCCTCGTCCTAAGGTGAGTCGAAGTGATCCGTGTGCATCAACAGGTGTTAAACCTATAGCTAGTAGTACATGAGATGGTTGAAGTTTCTTAGATGAACATGCGGAGCCTGTTGATGCAGCTATACCTTTCTCATCTAAACTTATAAGGAGTGATTCTCCTTCTATTGCTGTAAATCTAAAATGTGCGTTATTAACTAGTCTATCCTTTGGATGACCATTTAGATATGATTCCTCTATATTTTCTAATACTCCTTTTATCAGTTTATCTCTCAATCCCATTATATACCTTGTATCTCTATCTAGTCTTTCCATAGATAATTCACATGCTTTACCTAGACCAACTATCCCTGGTATATTCTCTGTTCCACTTCTCAAACCTCTTTCATGTCCTCCTCCATTTACTATAGGTTTAATATTTAGATTCTTCCGGATAAATAATGCTCCTACGCCTTTTGGACCGTATATCTTATGGGAGGAGATAGATAACATATCTATATTGAGTTTTTTAACATCTATAGGTATTTTACCTATAGCTTGAATTGCATCAGTATGAAATATTATATCATTCTCCCTGGCGATTTTACCTATTTCTTCAATAGGTTGAATCGTTCCGATTTCATTATTGGCAAACATAATAGATATTAGAAAAGTATCTTTAGTTATAGATTCTAATAATTCGTCTAGATCTACTACACCATATTTATTTACAGATAAATATTTTATCTTAAATCCTTCTTTCTCTAAGTTTTTACATGTTTCAAGAACAGCTGGATGTTCTATAGATGATGTTATAATATGAGGACCTTTTGTATTTATTTTATCTCTATTTTTATATGCAACTCCTTTTAAAGCTAGATTATCTGATTCTGTACCTCCACTGGTGAATAGAATCTCTTTGTTTTCTGCATTTAAAATCCTAGCTACTTGTTCCCTTGATTTTTCTAATGCCTCATATGCCTCTTTTCCAAAGGAATGAAGAGAAGAGGCGTTTCCATAGTATTCACTAAAATATGGTAGCATGGCTTCAATGACTTCTTTATCTACAGGTGTAGTAGCAGCATGGTCAAGATATATTCTTTTCATATACTAATCTCCTCTACCTATCTCTATCATTTTAATCAGAGGTCTCCTTGCTTTTTCTATGATATCTGATGGTAGATTCAATATAGGTTCTAGATTTTTTAGACTTTTCATAACCTTATCTAATGTAATTTTCTTCATATTCGGACAAATAGCAGTTGCTACTGGATAGAATTTCTTCTCTGGGTTCTCTTTTCTTAGACGATAACATAATTCTTTTTCTGTGCCAATGATAAACTCATTCTTCTTAGATTGGGATACATATCTAACCATTCCATTGGTTGAAAAAACTTGATATGCTATATCTATAACCTCTGGTTGGCATTCTGGATGCACTATTATCTCTGCCTTAGGGTGTTCTTCTTTCAATTTTAGTATATCTTCCCTTTTTATCCTGCTATGATGAGTAGGGCATATACCTGGCCATAGTATAATATTTTTATCTTTAATGAATCTTTTAACATACAAACCTAGGTTTCTATCTGGTATGAAGATAATCTCCTTTTCTTTAATATTTTTAATGATTTTTACTGCATTAGATGATGTACAGCATATATCTGACACTGCTTTTACTTCTGCTGTAGTGTTAACATATGATACAGTTGCTGCATCTGGATGGTCTTCTTGAAACCATTTTAGGCTTTCTACATCAACCATCTCCGCAAGTGGACATATAGCATCGGTAGATGGATGAATAACTGTTTTTTCAGGGTTGAGTATCTTCGCTGTTTCTACCATAAAATTTACGCCACAAAATATTATATGTTTAGATGAAACTTTAGTTGCTATTTGAGCTAGATATAAGGAATCTCCTACATAGTCTGCTATATCTTGTATCTCAGGTAGTTGATAGTTATGAGCTAAGATAACAGCATCTTTCTCTTTTTTAAGCTCTTGGATTTCCTTTTTTTGATTCGTCTTCATTTTTTCTTACGACCTCATATTTTTTTATTAACTTATCTTTCGATTTAAAAATCAAACCTTTTAACAGTGATTTTTAGTAGCCTCTGATGATAATCTTCTTCTATAGGGAAATCTGTTTCAGTTCCTCCTCATCTTTTCTATTCCTGAGTAGATTATATGCTATTTCTCCACCTTTTCTACCTGAAATAAGCACCCCGCTGAATGTTGGTCCCGTTCTTGGTAGACCATAGGTAGTTGATACAGCCATTCCAACTGCAATTACTCCAGGATGGATTTCACCTGTATGTTCTACTACGGTATCCTCAGATTTTTCTACCCACATACCTCCAAATCCAGGTGTTTTAATCAATTTTCTATCCTCTAATCTCCTTACAACCACTGCATCATGACCGCTTGCATCTATAACAATTTTTGATTCAAGAGCTATAGGATCAACACAGGTTATCTCTCTTGGAAGAGAGGAAACCGGTGTCCAGTTTACAACTACTCCTCCAACGCGGTTGTTTTCTCTAATTACGATATCTTCAAAGCTGGTCGTATTGAGTATTTTAACTCCTAGGTCACAGGTTGATGCGATTAATTTAGAGCAGGCATGTGGACCATTTGTTACATAAAGATCCTTGGAATATTCTCTATACGGTATTTCTAGTTCATCTAGTATCTCCTCTCCAGGTGTTCTTATCGTAATAGTATTCATTAGATATCCTCCTATCCAAAATCCTCCTCCTAGATAGTTGTTCCTCTCTATAATTAATACTTTTACTCCCTTTTTTGCGAGTTCTCTTGCTGCCATAAGTCCGCTTGGACCACCGCCTATTACTATTACATCATTCTTGGTATGACTCTTCATTTTTTTAATAGATTCGTCTAATATTGCATTTGTTATCTGACTCTCAGTTGCATATCCAAACATTTATTTATCCTCCTACATCATTAAGTTAACAATTGTTAAATACATTTTGTGATATATAGAGTTTATCCTTCAACAAAATCTTATTTTTCTACTTAGTAGAAGAAAACATAAAAATAAGTATTCCCTATTCTTTCAACTTAATGAAACATTCTATAAAAACTGGTTTAAGTTTTGGTTTGACTTCTGGGGTAATAACGACTATAGGTCTAATGGTTGGACTTAACTCTGGAACACACTCAAAGATAGTAGTAATAGGAGGGGTATTAACTATAGCAATAGCAGATGCATTCTCAGATGCTCTAGGTATACATATCTCAGAAGAATCAGAGAATAAACATACCTTCACAGAGATATGGGAGGCAACCTTATCTACATTCTTATCTAAATTCATCTTCGCATCTACATTTATCATACCCGTTATAATACTCCCATTATCAATCTCAATAATAGTAAGCATACTATGGGGTCTCACTCTGATAACCATTTTCAGTTTCTACATCGCCAAAGGTCAAAGAACTAAACATTGGAAGATAATAATTGAGCACCTAATCATTGCAATAATTGTTATAATTATAACATACTATGTGGGAAATTGGATAGGAACAACCTTCAATAGTTTATAAAGATAACATCTATTGTTCTAACTGGAAAATCCTCCTAAAATTGTTTTTTGAAATACTTGTCTATTTCTATTAAAATTCTATTTATTTTTTCAATCCTATTA
>QMTB01000046.1 GCA_003649845.1 Thermoplasmata archaeon
AAGGAGGTAGAAATGAATTTCATCTTCTACGATATGCTGTTGAACCTTTGAGTTTCCTCTACATTCTCAGCAACATATTAGCTGAGAAGCTCTTATTCTCAGCTAATTGTTCAACACAGCACTGCATTAAAAAAATTATTAAGTAACTATGTTAATCACATCTTCTGAGATTATGAATCTTAAGGGAAGAGATATAATATCGATAAGGGAGTTAAGCAAAGAGGAGATTAATTTTATACTGGATTATGCTAAGAAAATGATTCCATATGCTACTGGAGAGAAATCTACAGATATTCTTAAAGGTAAGATTTTATCCTGCCTTTTCTTTGAACCTAGTACTCGCACTCGTCTTAGTTTTGAAACTGCTATGCATAGATTAGCAGGTAGAGTTATTGGTTTTGCTGATCCAACTATGACTTCTCAGAAGAAGGGAGAAACTCTTGCTGATACTATTAGAATGGCTGATGGCTATAGTGATGCAATAGTTATACGTCATCCCTTAGAAGGAGCTGCTAGGTTGGCAGCAGAGTTTGCAGATGCTCCAGTTATAAATGCTGGTGATGGTGCTGGGAGACATCCAACACAATGTCTATTAGATTTATTTACTATTAAAATGGAGAAAAATAGGATAGAAGATCAAAAAGTTGTTCTACTAGGCGATCTAAAATATGGTAGAACTGTACATTCTCTAGCTTATGCTCTTGCATTATACGGTGCTGAACTTATATTTGTATCACCAAAAACCCTTGGTATGCCAAAAGAAGTTATAAGAGAATGCAAAAAACTAGGTGTAGAACCTATTTCAACTTCTAATCTAGAAAAAGCTATTAGAGATGCAGATGTATTATATGTAACCAGGATACAGAAGGAGCGTTTCCCTGATCCAGAAGAATATAATAGAGTTGTTGGAGCTTATCAGATCAATAGAAAAATTTTGGAACATGTAAAAGAGGATCTCATTATAATGCATCCTTTACCAAGGGTAACTGAGATAGATCCTGAGGTTGATTCTACATCTCATGCAATCTATTTTAAACAAGCATTCAATGGTGTACCAGTTAGAATGGCTCTTCTATCTTTACTTGTGGGAGGGAGAATATGAAGCCTATGAAGATACCTAAGATTAAAGATGGTACTGTTATCGATCATATACCAGCAGGTAATGCTATAAAAGTATTGAGGATACTAGGTATACCTGAGAAAACTTCTTCTATAGTAAGTGTAGCTATGAATGTTAAAAGTAGGATAGGTAGAAAGGATATTGTTAAGGTAGAAAACAGGGAGTTAGCCAGGGATGAGGTTGATAAAATTGCTCTAATTGCTCCTAAAGCTACTATCAATATTATTAGAGACTATGAGGTTGTAGAGAAACATCAGGTAGAACTACCAGATGAACTCATAGGAATAGTTAGATGTTCTAATCCAACTTGTATATCTAATACTCGAGAACCTATTGAAAGTAGATTTAAGGTTATAAGTAAAGATCCACCTAGGATAGTATGTTACTACTGTGAAAGAGAACCAGAGGATATAGATGAGAAGATTATCTAGTTATTTCTAATTTCCTCTAAGATCTCTTTTGCTCTATCTAGTTTAATATTTCCTTCTTCAACTAGTTTATCAGCAACTAGATCTATTTCATCTCCTTTTGCACCAGCCATTACAGCTATATTTTTAGCATGAAGGGACATATGTCCTTTTTGTATACCAACTGTTGATAATGCTAATAGTGCAGCAAAATTCTGTGCTAAACCAAGACTTGCTATTATCTCAGCTAGTTCTCTAGATGTTTTTACACCTAGTATTTTTTTACATAAAACCGCTTTAGGATGAATATTTCCTGCGCCACCTACTATACCTAAAGCTAATGGTAATTCTATCTCTCCTACTAGATCTCCATCCTCATTTTTATAGTATTTTGTTAGAGAGGTATATCTACCGTTTCTAGCAGCATAAGCATGTGCACCTGCTTCAATGGCACGCCAATCGTTACCAGTTGCGATAACTACTGCATCGATACCATTCATTATACCTTTATTATGAGTAGCTGCTCTATAGGGATCGATAGTTGCAAGGGTATAGGATTCCAAGAAGGCATCAACTACTTTTTCTCCACCTATTGTTTCTTTATCAAAAACAGCTTTAGCTCTAGCAAGGCGTTTATCAGCAAGGTTTGATAGTATCTTTAATCTAACTTTTCCACCTGTTAAATCTTCAAATATAGGTGCAAGGGCTTCAACCATAGTGTTAACAGCATTTGCACCCATAGCATCTCTAACATCTACAATTAGATGAGTAACGATCATTTTACCAAGTGGACTATCTAATATTCTTATCTCTAAATCCTTCGCTCCACCACCTAAACTTACTAGTATCTTATCTTGTGCATTAGCTACATCTAGAATTTCTTTTTTATGATCCATTATTTTTTTAACAGCTCCTTCAGTGTCTTCTATGTTTAATAATTGTATCTGTCCGATCATCAATGGTTCAGAAGCTTCTGCTTTAAAACCACCTTTTACTCTAGCTATTTTAGCTGCGTTACTAGCAGCTGCTACAACACTTGATTCTTCAATCGCCATTGGTATAATATAATCTCTACCGTTGATGAGGAAATTTACTGCTACACCAATTGGTAGATCAAAGGTTCCTAGTACGTTTTCAATCATTTTATCAGCGGTTTCAATATCAAGAGATTTTGAGAATAAACTTGCTTCATCCTCTGTTAAACCAGCGAATTTTTTTACAAATTCTATTCTCTCCTCCACTGGTAGTTTGTAAAATCCTGATATTTTAGATGAAAGTTTTTCCTCTGACATATTATTTTATCCTCCTCATATAGGTAGCGTTGGAAACTGGTTTTATATTTTAAATATTTACCTTTGTTTTTACGTATTTTGACGATTATCTCTAAAGGTTTCTCTTATTTTAACCGCTTGTCCATAGTTGAAGGATAACATCTCTTCTCTATTCAATAAACATCGGCCTATCGCCAGTAGTTCATCTTTCCTATTTACAATGAGGCATTCATCCATTGGTCTAAGTTCTGGGTCACAGTCTTCTACAAATCTTGTAAATACACTTTTACCATCGAGTACAAATGGAATAGCCTCATCTTTAATAATAACTCTTTGTTTTGGAGAGGGGAAGAATCTGTGTAAACGTTTCCCACCAGCTTTCTTTAAAGTATATAAACCATCTGAGGCTCTAAAAGATAATATATGTTCTCCATCACAATAGATATTCCTTATCTTCCCAGTATTTTTTGATTTCACTATCTCTAATTCTCCATCAAATAGGGCAGCAGAAGCGTTTTTACCAAATTGTATCTCTGCTACTGCTGTAATACGCCATATATCAAGTTTATCTTCTAACTCCCCCTTAGTATAATCTAATTTTGATCCCTTAGAATCTATATTTTCTCTAGCATCTATAACTTGTTTTCCTTTTAGGAATCTAGATAATATTTGTTTTGCAACTCTTCTTGTTTCATAATCACATTGTTCTGGAAATATAGATTGAGCAAAAGGATACATTTCATCTAATGATATAGGTATAGGTCCAATAGATGAACTAACTATAAACTCTACCTCCCCATGCTGTTTAAACAGTTTCTCTATATCATCTCTATATGTTATATTATATGGTTTCTCAGCCTCTGGGAATACTATAACCTTCTTTGATATAGGATGGTATCTCTCCAATAGTCTATGATGTATTCTATATATTATAGGTTGATGAATAGTGTGTTCACCTGTATAGAATAAAGCTCTAAGTTTACTTGTCACCTCGAATCTCTCAAGCCATTCTTTAATTTTTTTTCTACGAAGTTCTCTCATAGCTTCTAGTAGGAAAGGATTCATACTGGCTTTCCTCTCTACCAGCTCCCATAGTGTACCTTCTGCTATAGCATTTCTAATCTGTTTTATCTCACCTATACAAACATATAGGTTATGTTTTGCAAGTAGTTTTATCCTCTCTTTTTTTTCCAGTTTTTTAAATTCTGATGCAGATGTATTACTACATATAGGACAGTTACATGGTAGTTCTTCTATATCCTTTAAATATAGTGTACCCCAGGGTACCATATATCTATCTTCGTGGGCATATTTTATATATGATGCTGAGTCAAATAAGTCGCACCCTAGTGCAGCTGCTATTGGAAATATCAATGGATGTCCTGCACCAAATAGATGAATTGGTTTACCTGGTGGTAGATTCATTTTAGAAGCTATAATTATACGAATTAAATCTAGATATCTTTGATTCTCCATTAGAGGGACAACTCCTCCTATAGGATATATATCAGCATCTAGTTTACTCATCTTCCTTGCGCAGTATCTTCTAACATCTGGATAGATAGATCCTTGTATTGTACATGCAAGTAGCATATCACCTTTCAATGGGATACTTTCTTTAGCTCTAACTATTGTTTCATCTACACTCTTCTTTGCCTGTGATTTTGTTTGACTTGGTGTTCCAAATACATCTAGGATAGTTCCTATATCACTTCCAATATCTCTTTGAAAGGATACAATATCTAATGGATCAACATCGATATCTCCATATACATAGGACTGAAAAGTTCCAGAATCTGTCATTATAACTCCATTGTAATCCAATAGATGATGTAAGCCTTTATCTAAAGCTGTATCTCTAAGTTTATCTGTCTTCTTAATGATATATGAATTTGTTATCACTATATTTATATCAAAAAGTTGTTTCATCTCTCTAGGAGAGATAATTATTTTATTTGGATTGATAACTGGTAAAAGCGCAGGGGTTTTAATTCTTCCATGAGATGTGTATAAATAACATATTCTACCTAAAGCATCTCTTTTTTTCAGCTCAAATCTAAGCATACAGTTATGATAAATAGAGAGTATTTAATGTAACTTTGGTTTAAACTTTTAAATTTAAGCTCCAATTTGTATTGGATTGAGTATCCTCTTTAATGTTGCGATAGCTGATAGAGAAGCTAGATAACTTGATTTAGGGTTATTAGGATTAGGCATATTCTCTACTTCTGCTCTTAATCTACCGAATTTGCCATGTGCCAGAATCTTATGACTATTCCTAGTTGCAACTGGATCCGCTACTATTTCAACCTTTGTTCTATCAAAACCTATACCTGCTATAGAGAGATTAGCAGCAACATTAATATTCTTAGGGAATAGTTTAACTGCTTCTCTAGCATTTCCTCTAAATATAACAGTTCTCCTATCATAGCTTTTACCAAGAGCTTCTGGTGGTTTTGTCGTTACAAGAGTTACTTCATCAAGTGTTTCAACACTTGCAGATAGTATTCCATCTATACCACATACTGCACCTGATGGTAGATATATCTTACAATTTTGTTTACGTGCTATATCCTCTATCTTCTTACGAAAATTATCATCTATAAGACTACCGATGCTCATTATGATTAAATCTTTACCTGCTGATAGAATTTTTTCTGCATATTGTTTAATCGCATCCTGTGATGCTGCTTCAAAAACTACATCTGATTTTTCTATTAGAATATCTACTTCTACAATCTCTGATTTTTTTACCATTTTATGTAGCTCTGATTCAGCTTCCTTTCGGATATCAAACAAATAAATCTTCTCAATATCTTCCATTTTATCAGCTGCTTTTGCAACATCACTTCCTATAGCACCGCATCCAATTATCCCTAGTTTCATATATCTCTGCCCAAAAACCTTAAAACCTTCTTTTTGTATAAAAACCCTTGTGATGGATGATATAGATTATTTTTTAAAAGAAGATCTAGATGATATAGGGGATATTACTTCAGATGCTCTACTTGAAGATGAAAAAGCTGAAGGCGTTATAATAGCTAAAGAACCATGCGTGGTAGCAGGAGTAGAGGAAGCTAGAAAAGTTTTTGAGAAAACCGGTGCCAATATGGAGATTATTATAGAAGATGGAATAAAGATTAGAAGAAATACTATTATTGCAGTGGTTTCTGGATCTGCTAAATCTATTCTTAAAGGTGAACGACTTGCCCTTAATTTTTTAGGTAGAATGAGTGGTATTGCAACTATGACTAGAAGATTTGTAGATATCTGTATTAAAGTAAATTCTAATGCTAGTATAGCAGCTACTAGGAAGACAACCCCTGGTTTTCGGAGATACGAAAAGAAAGCAGTTATCTTAGGAGGAGGAGAACCTCATAGAATGGGACTATATGATGCTATTTTGATAAAAGATAATCATATTAAATGTGTGGGATCAGTTGAGGAAGCTATTAAACGTGTTAAACAAAAATTATCTGATAAACCAATAGAGATAGAAGTAGAAAACGAAGAAGACGCACTAAAAGCAGCATCTCTAGGCGTAGATGTGATAATGCTTGATAACATACCTCCAAATGAAGCTAAGATAATCGCGGGTAAGATTCGTAATATAGATAGAGATATTAAAATTGAAGTATCCGGCGGTATAAATTTTAGAAATATACATGAATATCTTCCATTTGCAGATCGGATATCTCTAGGTTGTCTTACTCATAGCGTTAAAAATATTGACTTCTCATTTGAGATAAAGAAAATTGAAAGAAATATTTAATAATAAAAACTGCTTTACAATACTGCAAGAAATATAATATTAGCCCAGAGGGTTCAGATTTATTTATGATGGGTATGGTGGTTTAGATGAAAAAACTTATAGAGGATGTTGTAGCGAATGAGGAGAGAAAGAAGAAGAATAACGCCCATAGGAGAAATCCTGTTAATATCAGGGGGAGGAATAATCCAGTTGGCACAGCTGATGAAGAATTAGAGGAGATACTAGCTGGTCTAACAACTACCATAAAAGTTGTAGGATGCGGGGGTGCTGGAACAAATACTATATCGAGATGTCTCGAAAGCGGTATAACTGGTGCAGAACTTATAGCTATTAACACAGATGCACAGCATCTTTTACAGGCACCTGCTCCTAATAAGGTTTTAATTGGTAGACACCTCACAAGAGGACTTGGTGCAGGTTCGATACCTAAGATTGGTGAAGATGCTGCTAGGGAGAGTGAACAAGATATTAGAGGAGCTATTGGACACGCTGATATGGTGTTTATAACCTGTGGTTTAGGTGGTGGAACAGGTACAGGTTCTGCTCCCGTTGTAGCAGAGATCGCTAAAGAAACAGGTGCCTTAACTATTGGTGTAGTCACACTTCCCTTTAGCGTAGAGGGAATGATTAGAATGGAGAATGCAGAAGCTGGTTTAAAACGCTTAAGAGAAACATGTGACACTGTTATAGTTATACCAAACGATAAACTTCTCGAGATTGTACCTAATTTATCTTTAAATGCAGCTTTTAAAGTAGCTGATGAGGTTCTAATGCGTTCTATAAAAGGTATAACAGAGATGATTACTAAACCAGGTCTTGTAAACTTAGATTTCGCTGATCTAAAAACAGTTATGAAACGCGGCGGAGTTGCTATGATTGGTCTAGGAGAAGCAGAGGGTGAAAATAAAGCTGTTAACGCTGTTACAGAGGCTTTAAATTCCCCATTGTTAGAAGTAGATATATCAGAGGCAACAGGTGCACTTGTAAATGTTATAGGTGGAGAGGATATGACTATTAGCGAAGCAGAGAGGGTAGTAGAGGAGATATATTCTAGAATCGATCCAAATGCAAGAATTATATGGGGTACAACTGTTGATCCATCTTTGAAGAAGAATATACGTGCAATGCTGGTTATAACTGGTGTTAAATCTAAACAGATACTTGGTCCTTCTAGGAAAGCCTTGGAGAATAGAGAATTTGGCATAGATATTGTAGCTTAGTTAGTGATAGAGAGGGTATCCTAAACTCTTTTCTCTCTATTTTTTAGTTTGAAATCTCCAAATTATTTATATATAACTAGTTATTTGACCTTGTTGATTTATAGTGCTAATAATCTTGAGGTGCACCATCTATGAAATCAAAAACAGAGGATAAAGGTATTATCGAGAAAGCCTGGGAACTTCAATATAAGATAGAGAAGCGCCAGAAACAGCTAGGTAAGGGTAAATATGGTAGAGTATTGAAGATGGCTAGGAAACCTACTGATGAGGAGTATGCGAAAACCTGTAAGGTAACAGGTGCAGGTATATTATTGATTGGAGGTTTAGGGTTCCTCATATATCTATTAACTGATTTTGTTGCTCCCTGGATTGGAAAACTTCTAGGAATCATGTAAACTAGGATGAGGCAGTGAGTATGGATGAAACTGAGAAACCAAAAACACGCATATTTTCCATAAAAACTCAGGTTGGAAAGGAGCAGAATACTGCAGATTTATTAAACAGTAGAGCAAGTAAAACAGATCTTAATATTTCCTCTATACTAGTTACACCTGAGCTTAGAGGATATATTTTTGTAGAAGGCTATGATAGAGAACGATTGAAGGATGTTGTTAAAACTATCTCCTATGTTAGATCTGTTCTAGATGGGGATATACCTATTGATCAGATAGAACATTTTCTAGTTCCAACATCTGCTGTAGCTAAGATAACAGAAGGAGATATAGTTGAGATGATAGCTGGTCCTTTTAGAGGAGAAACAGCTAAAGTTACTCATATTGATGATGCTAAAGAAGAGATAACCGTTGAATTATTTGAATCGGTTGTACCTATACCAATAACGGTTAGAGGAGAACAAGTAAGAGTTATAAAAAGAAAAGAAGAGGAAAAGGAGGAGTAAACGATATGGCAGAAACAATTGAAGCATTAGTTGAAGGAGGAAAAGCTTCAGCTGGACCACCTCTTGGCCCTGCTCTTGGTCCATTAGGTGTAAACATTATGGAGGTTATAAATACCATTAATGAGAAAACCAAGGATTTCAGTGGTATGAAGGTGCCTGTTAAGGTGATAGTGGATCCTAAGACTAAATCCTTTGAGATAGAAGTAGGTACTCCACCTGCTGCTTCTCTAATATTCAACGAGCTTGGTATAGAGAAGGGTTCAGGGGCCCCATCTACTCATAAAGTTGGTAATCTATCTATAGATCAAGCGATTAAGATAGCTAAGATGAAATATCAGAATCTACTAGGGAGAAGCTTGAAGGAGAAAACAAAGGAGATCATAGGAACTTGTGTTTCCATTGGTGTAAAAGTTGATGGTAAAGATCCAAAAGAGGTTATCAGAGAGATCAATGAAGGGAAATATGACGATAAGTTTCAATAGATAAACTTTTTTATTCATTTTTTAGCAAGCCATCTAGATAATACTTGAATAT
>QMTB01000047.1 GCA_003649845.1 Thermoplasmata archaeon
ACCTAAACGAGAGAGGCAAATCTATTATGTTGGACTTGGATGGCTTAGATCTTATAACTCTAATGAAAAAGTAGAGGCAACCCATAGTTGGAAGAAACAAGGCAACTATGAAATTAGAGTAAAAGCAAAAGATGCACATTATTCTAAGAGTAGATGATCGGATCCTCTACCTGTCAGTATGCCTATATGACATAATAGCTTCTCAAGATTACTAAGGATTCGTACCCCCTTTTTTCATCCTCTCTAATTATTTTTGACAGTTTGGACAATAAAACGTCTTTCTTTTATTAGGCTCTTGTCTATAGAAGATTAATTTACTACCACATATCGGACAATACTTTTTATTATAAACAAATAAAATATTTTTAATGCCCTTCTTTTTGATTTTAAGATCTAAAAATTCATAACTGAGTTTCCTAGTATAATACATTAGTTGTTTAATCTTTTCTATATCTATATCCTCAATTATTCTATCAGGGTTTACCTTCGCTCTAAAAAGTATCTCATTCCTCAAAATATTTCCTACACCATTGAAAACCTTTTGATCAAGTAATAGATCACCAATCCTCCTATCTTTATGTTCCAAGATTAATTGTATTAATCTTCCTTCATCCCAGTTTGTTAGAGGATCAACACCATATTCAGAGTATAATCTACTCTCTAATCTCTCCTTCTCATCTATCTCAACTATAGGTGCATTATATACAACTAGATTATTTCCAGGAAAAAATAGGTTTAATCTAACTCTTTCAAATGGCTTACTATGCCCTCTTTCAAATCTTATACTACCATACATCATAAGATGTAATCTTATCATATATCTATCAAAATAGAGGAGGATATTTTTACCAAAACTTGTAACCTTATTTAATCTAATACCAATAAGATTAGAAGGTTCAACATAAAGCTTTTTACTCCTAGTAAAGATATCTTCTAGTGCTTCCCCTAAGAATTCTTTTTCTATCTGCAATGCTCTTAATCTAGCTGTTGGACCCTCTGTCATTACTAGCAGAATTGAAATATAGAGATTAAACTTTGTTTCTTGAAATTAAGAAGATATCTAGATCTGAGACAACAGTTCCTCTGAATAAAGTATAGCAACAGGTTTAACTAAAAAATGCTTAGGTGTATCGCTACAGTTAACGATCCACTTCACCCTAGCGCTCCATACTATTGTATCCTTCGCTTTAATTTAACCTCATTAATCCCTGACGATGTATCTAGAGTCTACGAGATCAAAAAAACCATCTAAAAGTATTCCATCACCTAAGCCTAAATCATTTCCTCCAAAAATATCAAAAACTTTATCTCAAGTTTAATGAAGAAACAGGAAAATGTAATCACAATTTCTTCCCACTATAAATTGACTAGATATAGGAAGCTTAAAACTATGAGAATGAAGATTATAGCCATTATAATTGCAGCTAGTGTGATTCTAATGTTTGTACCAAATATTATTGGTATTGGACCTATTAAAACAACTCCTCCGCCTTCAAAAAATCTTTTCTTCTTAGGTTTCTCATAAACCTGTGGTTCTTCTAATGATATAGGTATATCCTCTATTCTTTCAATCTCCTCTATCTCTTTTAAACCGCCTAGGAAGAATAGTAGGAAAGCTATGAATAACAATAGGAATCCTATAAATGCATAGAAACCACTTCCTATTAGAAAGGGTATAATGAAGAATATACCTACTTTAACTTCTCCTAGTGATACACCATATGCTATAGCTATTATCCCTGAGATGAAGCAGAATAATGAGATTAATCTTAGAGAACTCATTTTTTCAACTCCATACAATTTTGAAATGTTTCTAACATATTCATAAGGGAACATGCTATAGTTACAGGTCCAACACCACCGGGTACAGGTGTAAGCATAGATGCTTTCTCTTTAACACCATTAAAATCGACATCTCCTCTTATACCTTCAGAGGTTTTTGTTATCCCTACATCTATTACACATGCATCTTTTTTAATATAATCCTCTTTTATCAAACCTGGTACACCTGTAGCTGTTATAAGTATATCAGCATCAAGAGTATACTGCTTCAAATTCTTTGTATAAACATGACATACTGTTACAGTAGCATTTCTATTTAGTAGGAGTATAGAAAGTGGTTTACCAACAATGATACTATGGTTAATGATTACAATATTAGAACCTTCAAGTTTAACATCCATATATTCCAAGATCTTCAACACTGCTAATGGAGTACATGGTATAATCTTTTCATAACCCATCATTAATCTACCAAGGTTATATGGTGTTAAACCTTCTACATCTTTAAGAGGATTGATATTTGATAGTAGATTATATAATGATAGATGCTCAGGTATAGGTTGCTGTAATAGGATACCATGGATATCCTGGTTATTATTTAACTCATTAATGACTTTAATTATCTCCTCCTTAGATACTCCCTTGGAAAATCTATAATGTTTGGATTTTATACCAACCTCAGAAGAAGCTTTATCCCTAAGTTTAAGGTAAAGCTCTGATTCTTTATTATCACCTATAATTATACTAGCTATAGTAGGTGTTACTCCATATATAGTTTTAAGTTCATCGAGCTTACTTTTAACATCTTTTTTTATCTCATCAGCTATCCTTCTACCATCTATAATAGTCATAGCAAACACTGGTGATGCAGTAGAATAATTAAAAAACTATGGGTTATCAATCTTTAGAATCCAGCGAAGAAACTCGTTATAGAGATTCTAACCCAGTTGAAGAAACCTACTCCTTCTAATCTTATATCGCCATTCTTCAAAGAGTTTTTAAACTCATTTACATCTTGAGTTTCAAGGAGATGTCTAACTGTTTTCCCAGATGCATAAACATTGATAGATGGATCTTTTATTGCACCTTGTTGAAACTCTACTATTTTACCTTTCTTTATAACTACACCTATCTTTATCTTTGCTCCGTTATCCTGTGTTATAATCCAATTCATACGTTCATCAGTTAGATATCTACCTATATCAAATGTTCTAACTACTCTGTTAAGTTGAAGAAATAAGTCATCTGTTTTATTTAAAGATAATAATAGTATCTTATAGGCATCTATAGATGTAACCTTACCATCTCCATCCATATCTGCCTCTGGATCCCCAGATATCTTACCTACAGCCATCTTTAAAGCTATAAGTGCATCAACACTTGTAACTTGAGCATCATTATTTAAATCCCCTGTTTGAGCTACAACTATATTAAAAGAGGAAAGGAAGAGAATAATTGAGAATATGGTGAATAAAACTTGTTTCATAGTATAATACCCCTTATCTCCGCTTCCATCTATATATAAATAGTATACCTACTAGTATGATTATAAAGGTTTGTATTTCAAATCCAGGTGTATCTCCTCCACCTTGAACTGCTGTTTTTGCTTCAAAGTTTCCATTCTCCACTGTAACCTCTATATCTGCATGACTATCTACATCATAGGCTTTAGCATTCTGTATCGTTATAGGTGTAGTACCATTAGCTAGAACATTAAATGTTAGTTTAGCTATCTCTCCATCGCCATTTATACCATTGGAGTCTGCTATACCAATAACTATTATACCTTCGTTTTCAGTATTCGATGAGAGTATTCCTTTAACCAGTGTCCCCTTCTCAACCTTTGATATCTCTAATATAGAGGGATCATATAGTATTGTTAGATCTATACTACCAACATTTGTTGCATCTTCTATCATTACTGATACCTCTGCTTCTTTACCAACGCTGCCACTGCTATCTGAGATTGATATTGTTAATGCAGAAACCGTTTGAATAGATAAGATAAATAAAAGTAGTGGTATAATTTTATATGTTTTCACCTTCTATCACCCTCCTATTCCAATACCAATATTATATTTTATACCCTTAGTATAACCTCTCAGCAGTAAATCGGTTTTATCAGCTTGATCTTCTACTCCTGCCTCTAGTATCTTCGCTGCATCTAAAGATGTTATTTCACCATCATCATTCATATCTCCAACTAGATTCTTCTCCATCTTACCAACGTACATCTGCAAAGCCATAAGAGCATCTATACTTGATATCTTACCGTCACCATTGCAATCTCCCTTTAATGTTGCATTTGGATTATCAACTGTGAATACACCATTTATTATATTGAAATCAACATCGTTATCATCTATATCATTAGCAGATGCCTCTAAAATTAGAGTTGTATAATCACCAGGGTTACCTATAACGTTAAAGGTTATAACCGCTACAGAACCATTACCGCTGAATCCATTAGTATCTACAAAAGCTATACGTATCTCTCCATCCATGATATTTGATTCAAATAATGCATCAGAAGTAAATGAACCAGTTACAGCAGAGGTAGCAGATAACACACTAGAGTTGTATCTAACTATCAAATCCATATTCCTTATATTTCTAGCGTTTATCATCTGAATAGGTACTTCTATAGTTTCATTTGGAAGCATACTTCTACTCTCAGTGAATAAAACAGTTTGATCGGTACTAGTAGTTGATCCACTGCTTCCAAATACACCGCTTCCAAATATATTCCTACCATATTGATTTTGATACATATCTGCTAAACCAGAAGGTATACTAGAGTTATCAGTCGAACCTTCTCCTATGCTGAATAGACTACCCCCTATGAGGCTACCTACAAAGTCAAGATTTGCAAAATAATAGCCGCCGATGTTTGAAACAAGATAATCTAATACTAGATATCCATCCTCGCTATCATAGTACACAACAGGTGTAACTCGATAGTATTTATCTTCATCTGTTATACCACCAGCATAGTATACATGTATACTAGTTTGATCTGTAAACTCTACTTTATGAGTTTCAATTCGATCTCTACTATACTTCTCTGTTGAAACACCTAATGTACCTATGATACTGATCTTCTTAGATGTAAGTGTTATACTATTCGATCTTTTCTCTTCATTGAAACTAGATTCAGACATTCTAATCCAAGTCCACTGTGAATCTGGTCCAATTGGCATACCATGTGCAAAACCTTGTATCTCATTGTTTCTATCATAGTTAAGTAGATCCCTTGGTTGAGAAGGATAGGTTAATAGGAATCCATATGTATGTACAGGTGAATCATATGGTAGAGTACTGGGAATTGGTCCCTGCACGGGAACCATTATAAGCATTGTTTCACCATTTAATTCATCTGGTTTTATAATAGGATACTCATAAACCTTGTATGTTGTAGTAACTGCAACCATATAATCTCTAGCATCTGCAGTGAAACCATAACCAACTTCTACTTCATGTGTTGTACCACTTGTTTTTTCCCATTTACTTGTAATCTTCTTAGAAATCGTTAGTTTACCATGAAGTAGGTTACTAACTGTTGTAAATACATCTGGTCTACCTGAGGTTGCAACAGCTGTAACAGCTTTAACACTCATGGAAGTAGATTCACCATGTTCATTCTCATATTTGGCATAGAAAACATTTCTATCAGGTATAACACTTAGATCTCTAGGTGGAGCATTTATAACAGCTATTACTTGATCTGTAATCGTAGCTTCACCTTTATAGGTTGGTTCTCCTACTACAACAGAATCCCCATCTACATCTCCAACTGTTAAACCATCAGCGGTTTCATAGTCTACATTGAAACTATCTAATTCATTACCATATAAATCATATATATGTATTCTATCATCACTCGCATCACCAGTAATTATCTCATCCATACCATCCTGGTTTACATCTCCTGCAGTTAATTCATCTGAACTATCGAAGTGAGCTTCAATTGGATCATAGAGTAGATTCCCATCCTGGGTGTAAATGAAGATTCTATGGAATCGATCTCCATCTCCAAATAAGATTTCTTCTACACCATCTCCATCTACATCTCCACAAGCAACCTCATCTTCTCTACTATAATGACCTTCATTAGTTGGGTCATCACCAGCAGCAGGAAAATCATTTATTTCTCTAAGTTTGTTAGATAAACCTGCATCATATTTGAAGATATGAATATAGTCATCACTTGCATCACCAAGTATAACCTCATCTATTCCATCACCATCTACATCTCCAGAGGCTACTCTATCATATCTTTCAAAACCACCATCTACCTCAAAATACGCTATCTCATTTCCATTTAAATCAAAAACCCTTATACTTTTACCACTTGGATCACTTGCATCACCAAGTATTATATCAGCTCTTCCATCTCCATTGATATCGCCAACTGCTAGATCATCGTATCTCTCAAAATCTACATCAAAATGCCTGATCTCTGAACTAGATATATCTCCAGAACCAGAGTGCACATCATATATATGTATATCATCATCACTTGCATCACCCATTACAACCTCATCTACCCCATCTCCATCTACATCCCCAGCAGCAATAGAATCAAAATCTTCATAGTTTCTATTATGATAAGATGTAGCTACACCACCTATAGATGGATGACTTCCATCCATCTCAAAATACCATATCTTATCTCCTCTATCACCAAGTATAATCTCGCCGTTCATTATAATCTTCCCTTTACTAATCGGTGGCGTATCCTCTGCACTCACTGTCATCCCTATAAATAAGAGTAGGGAAAACATACCGCCTATTATATATAGAGTTTTGTTCTCCATATTCTCACTCCTCCCTAATCCGCTTTATTTCCTTCTAAGCATTATCGGTATAGTTAACAATACAAATACTGATAAAAATGTTACAAGTTCGAAACCAGGAGTCTGACTTGAAGAACCACCA
Source organism: Thermoplasmata archaeon (assembly GCA_003649845.1). GTDB lineage: Archaea > Thermoplasmatota > E2 > DHVEG-1 > DHVEG-1 > B44-G15. The sequence continues at coordinate 6,721 of QMTB01000047.1, forward strand.
CCTGTAGATATATTAAGTATACCATTAATGGTATCAACAGGTAATACAGTATAAGTATTGACATCATAAGCTTTTACATTCTGTAATAATAGAGTAGTATTTACTGCAGTTGTAGAAAGTATATCAAAGGTTATCTTTGCTATCTCTCCATCACCATTTATACCATTAGAATCGATAAGATTTATAGCTATTACACCCTTCTCGCTAGCGTTATATGTTATCAAACCTTTTAATAAACTACCTTTCTCAACTTTTTTAACATCTAGTAAACTACTGTTATATACTATAGTAAGTTCTACGCTACCGACATCAGTTGCACCTTCAATGTTAACAAGTATTGTAATGGTTTTACCAACATAACCTGTTTTATCAGGGATTTTAATTGTTAAAGCATTTGCAGTTACCATAGAAGCTATTAGCAACACCAGCATAGAAGATATCAAAATAGTTTTTCTCATCCTTTAACCACCTCCAAAACCACCAAAATTACCAAAGTTACCTAAACCACCACCTTTTATCATATCAACAGCTTTTTGCACATTGAATTGCGTAGCCATATTCATTATCTGTAATGCATCATTTGCTAAAACCTGTCCATCGTCATCCATATCAGCTACTAGGTTGACCTCTAACTCTCCAACGGACATCTTGAGAGCCATTAATGCATCTACACTTGTTATAACACCATCACCATTGACATCTCCTTTCTTAGCCCCAGGTATAAAAGTACCATTGATTGTCATAACTTCTATTATATTACCATCTAAATCACTCACAACAGCATTTTCTATATTCAAAGGAGAATAATCTAAACTCCCTCCTATCAAATTATGGAGTAAATTATCCGTCTTCCAGCTGCCAATGTTAATCCTCCCACCTTCTATATCCCCAAGGTTATTGGTTTTACTTGATGTATTAGATGGAATAGTTACATTGAATTTAATATAGAATAATATACCATCTCCATTTATACCAGTGGTATCAATCAAACCAATTCTTATTCTGCCATCCTCTATATTCTTCTCAATTATCGAATCCTGTGTTAAATCACCTGGTATAACATCTGTTACTTCTAAGATATCTGGATTATAGGTTAAATCAAGGTTCATGCTCCCTATATCCTCCGCTTTTTTTATTGTCACAGGTATTGTTACTGTTGATAGAGGAGATTTTTCTGATTCAAATATTATAGTAGTTATATAGTAGCTGAAAGATGGGACAAAGAAGTTATTTAAAAACGAACTTGATAGTTGAAATCCTTCTTTTGTCGCTAGATAAATCTCGGGGTTACCATCTTTACATGATACAAAAGCTATTCTTGATCCATCTTGACTAATTGAAGCATACCTGCTGGGGATATATAGATAGCTATAGAGAGAACTAGGTCCAAGGTATATATCAGGTCCATCGACTATTCTAAGATAAAGATCTCCGCCCTGTCTAAATAGATATGCAATCTGGGAGTCATCACCACTTATAAAGGGTGCAGTGGAGGTAGAGGGACCTACTAGCGTCTCTGTATCTGTGTTTGTATCATATATGGCCGCTCTATAACCACCATCATCCATAAGTTTTGTATAAACAACCTTTGACCCATCATCTGTTATACCAAATGTTGCATAATTAGGAACAGTGCTTATCTCTTTGAGATTTGTCCCATCTGAATTTATTGTACATAAAACTGCATAACCATCATAATTTCTACAAAATACAATCTTTGACCCATCACCATTTGCTTTGGCAGGATAATCACCGTAACCTCCTCCATTGGTCACAGTTACCATGTTACTTCCATCTAAATTCATCATAACTACCCGGGGAGAATCCCCCACGGTATCAGTGTATATAATCTTTGAATTATCAGAAGTCAGATACGGAAGGTATACGAAATAACTTGAGAGTTGATCTAGACCCGTTCCATCAGATCTGATAGATTCGATTGTAAATACGTATGAATCTTGAAATACAATCTTCGAGCCATCACGGGTTATTGAAGGAATTTCCTCGGAATAATAATTGTTTGTCACTCTTTTCATCTCCATAGTGTTCAAATCTATAAGCATGATTTCCCAGTCTGATTCAGTATATGGATTTCCATCTAAATCCTCGATAAATACTACTTTACTGCCATCAGGACTTATATATGGATCTACATCATAAACAGAATTGTTAGTTAACCTTGTTATAGTCCAACTATCAGAGTCACTCTCCACCGGTAGAATAGTTATCATAGAGATAGAGAGCATCAAAGGTAATATACCTATTGATATTCTAGATCCATACATACTATCTTCCTTCTTCATTTTTCTACGCTAGAAGTTTCTAACTAATTAATAAAATTTGCTGATTTTGATTGCTACACTAATTTCTAGAGTAAATTTAT
>QMTB01000048.1 GCA_003649845.1 Thermoplasmata archaeon
AGATAAGATTTATAAAGATTAAATTTTGCTGTATATATTTAATATTCTACTGAGGATGGTTTTTACATTTTTTAGAATTATAAATGTTTTTGAATTTACTCTAATAGTTAGAACACTCCATTCGCTTTCTAATCCATTCTCATCTTTTGCCTTAACTCGGATTGTATGGACACCTCTCTCCTTCCATATCCAGGTAACATTTATAGGTTTACCAGATGGATGGAAACCAGTCCAATTTCCTTCATCATCAAACTCTATGAAATAGGAAACATTATCTCCATCTGGATCAGCTGCAACTATAGTATACACCTCTTTCTCTCCTACTTTTCCTTCTGTTGGCCCATCTATAGTTGGTTTACTCGGAGGTTTTCCAATATGAAATGTAACAGCTGGATCTCCAAATAAGTTTGTTTCATAGTACACCCATCTCATACAAGATCTATTGATCAGATATAGGTTATCCTCCTTAGAATCATGGTTAGCTGCTCCTATAGAATATATATGTTCTCCAAATAATGCATCCCAGAATTCTCTTACATATCTATTACTGTCTCCATCTGTACTATACGACCAAAAGAAACCATATCTCGCGTTCATAATAGCTGCAAAAGCACCATGAGGTGTTTTAACTGTAAGTGTCTCTGCAAAACAATCATAACCTTCAGGGTTATCGAAACCACCAGACATACATCCAATGGAATAATCAAAGAAATATTGGTCATTCTCCATATACTCAATACCTGAGTTGGTGAGTCTCATATTATACCCATAATAAGAGTGCCCATCGTGATTCAATATATGAATACCCTGATTGATATAGTTGATTAAATCCTCTGGGGACCAATAGTTATCCGGCCAATCTCTATCATACATCTTTATTATATCATAGGTATCTGATGGTATACCAACTGTTGTATAATTATCATAGTTTGAACCATCAACTATTTGATCTAGATAGTTTCCACCCCAACTTGCAACACCATAATCTCCAAGGTATTCTCCAGCTAATAATACCTTGGTGAGATAGGGACCAGATGGATCTGTATTCATATATGATACTGTTTTTAACGCAAAGTTATCAACATCATCTGTATTATCAACACATGCTCTACCAACATATATCTCTGCTATTAGATCTACATCTTTGCCGTTTTCTCCATCATCTGGTTCCCCCCATTTATCGTTACCATTATAGTTGTAAGGTCCATCTAAACATGCATAGTATAAATCAGATGGCATCGTTGTATCATAAAACCATCTATTTTCATCTAAACCGGAAACATATAACATTTTAGCTGGAACAACATCAGAATCTCCACCTAAAAGTAAATACTTTATACCATGATTTATATATTCATTTCTAAGAAATTCTCTTATATCCTCTGGTGTAGGTTTAGTTATAGATATCTCACTCAACGTTTTTATCCTAGTTCTAAGTCCTCTAGCTTCATGTGCTTCTTTTAATGGTTTAAAATGATTTTTGAGTTTATCTGTCGTTAAAATAAGCATATCATATTGATCATCAGAAAGGGTATCAGATGGAAGATTAGAGTACAGATAGATATCACCTGGGTTATCTATCTTTTTTAAAACTTCTTTTTTATCCTCATCTAAACCTCTATATAGAAGAGGTTTATCATTTGTGCGACTTGTTTTAACAATAACAGTAAATGAAGGATAATAGAAAAGTTCACCTGTAAAAGGTAGATATCTAACTGGATGTAAAGCTAATACAAGTATAGTGTATCCTCTAAAATTATATTTACCTATGTAGGTATAGAATTTATTTGGAAATATATGTCTAGAAGAGTATAATGATTTCAGCGGTGTAGGTGGATGAATATTAAACCTCTCATCTGTTGGAACAGGTTGAGATGCAGGTAACAGAAGATGACCTCCACCTAGATATATACTTGGTAGTGTACGTATTTTTATCTCTTCTACCTCTGCATTTGGAGGTAATAATATATAAGCGCTTTTTGTAGGCAGCAAGGGTTCACCAGGGTTACCAGAATTTGAGATTCCTGGTATCTTAATATCCTCATATAGTTTATTATCAATAGATATTCGTCTTATAGTTGGATGATTAAAGGAATATGTAACTTTTATCTCATCTAATGGATACCTTGCATCTATTATGCTAGATATCGGTATAAGTAGGAATAAAACTATTATAGATATCGATAGAACTTTTTTTATATTCATACATCCTGTCCTATACTTTGAATAGTATTTATATGTTTTTAAATATTTTATGGTATGAAATTTGAGAAATGACAAAATTCTTTAACCGAGTATCATTCCCTAATTTGAGGACCAAAAATGCCAGGTTTTATACCAAATGTCTCTTGGAAAAACGATATGCTTAAAAGCCTAGGTTTATCCTCGATTGATGAACTATTCTCAGATATACCTGAGAAGATTAGAATTGATAAACTAAATCTACCTAAAGGTTTATCTCAACAGGAAGTAGAGAGAGAACTAAGTTTTTTAGCTGATAAAAATATTTCATGCAAGAAACTATTGAGTTTCCTTGGAGGAGGAGTTAAACCCCATTATATCCCAGCTATAGTAAAATCTATTATATCTAGATCAGAGTTTTATACTGCTTATACTCCATATCAACCAGAAGCTAGTCAAGGTTTTCTACAGGCAATGTTTGAGTATCAAAGTATGATAGCAGAGCTTACAGGTATGGAAGTTGCAAATGCATCTATGTATGATGCTGCAACATCTCTAGGAGAAGCAGCTTTAATGTCCACTAGGATAACACATGAGAAATGTTTTCTCATACCAGAGAATATCTCATGGGAGAGGAAATCTGTTCTACATAACTATGTGAAAGGAACAGGTATAGAAGTGAAAGAGATTAGATATAACAGAGAAACAGGTGGAATAGATTTAGATGATCTTAAAAAAAATCTAGATGACACAGTATCTGGTGTATATCTAGAGAATCCAAATTTTTTTGGTATAATCGAAGAAGAAATATATGAGATTCAAGAATTAATAGAGGATAGGAAAACATTATTTGTTGTAGGTATAGATCCTATATCCCTTGGTATACTTAAACCACCTGGTGAGTATAATGCTGATATTGTAATTGGAGAAGGTAGAGCCCTTGGGAATCCTATGGATTTCGGCGGATCTAGTTTAGGTATATTTGCTTGTAAGAAGAAATATATCAGGCAGATGCCAGGCAGAATAATAGGGTTGACGAAGGATATTAATGGTAATAGAGCATTCTGTATGACACTTCAAACTAGAGAACAACACATACGTAGAGGGAAAGCAACTAGTAATATATGTACAAATAATGGGTTAAATGCTCTTGCAGCACTTGTATATATAACATGGCTTGGTAGCGATGGTTTCTATGATATAAGTCGTCGAAACTTTGAGAATGGACAAAAACTTATGGAAATACTTTTAGATAGCGGGAGATTTGAAAGGATTTTTACAGGTATACATTTCAATGAATTCGTTCTTAGATATAAAGGTGATGTATCTAAATTTAACACCTTGTTATTAGAAAAAGGTATACATAGTGGTTTACCTTTGGAAGCTTATTTCCCAGAGTTGAAGAAAACCTTACTCTTCGGTGTAACAGAGGTTTATGGGGAAGATGATTTTAATAGATTATACTCAGCTATAATGGAGGTATCCTAATATGTTTAGATTTGCTAGATATAATGAGCCTTTAATCTTTGAGTTACCTAGTAGAGAAACTAGAGAGAGGACACCTATTCCCGGGATTCCTAGGAAGATCCAGAGGTTAAAACCCATCTCCATTCCAAATATTGAGGAACCACGGGTTGCCAGGCATTTCCATCATCTAAGTCAGATGAACTATGGAGTAGATACGGGTATATATCCCCTTGGTTCTTGTACAATGAAGTATAACCCTAAGATATGCGAGGAGATAGCCCGTTGGGAGGAATTCTCATGTCTACATCCACATCAAGATGCATCAACTGTTCAAGGTATATTGCAGATGATGTATGAACTTGAGGAGATGCTAGTGGAGATAACCGGTATGCATGCTTTTACCTTACAACCAGCTGCAGGTGCACATGGTGAACTACTTGGTATGCTATTAACTAGAGCGTATCATGAAAATAATAGCGATAATAATAGAAAAGACGTTATTATACCTGATACTGCTCATGGTACAAATCCTGCTAGTGCTTCTATAGCAGGTTTTAATGTAATAGAGATACCATCAAATAAAGATGGTACAGTTGATGTAAAACTCTTGAAGAAAAGTCTATCAGATAAAACAGCTTGTTTTATGATTACTAATCCTAATACCCTTGGTATCTTTGAGGATAATATATTAGAGATAGCTGAGTGTGTACATGATGCTGGAGCATTATTATACTATGATGGAGCAAATATGAATGCTATACTAGGTAAAGCTAGACCAGGTGATATGGGGTTTGATATAGTACATCTAAATCTCCATAAAACCTTTTCAACTCCACATGGCGGTGGAGGACCTGGTAGTGGACCAATTGGAGTTAATAGGGAATTAGAAGAGTTTCTGCCTATACCAAGGATCATCAAAGAGAAGAATAGGTATAGATTTGATTATGATAAACCAAAATCTATTGGTAAAATAAAAGAGTTTTATGGTAATATATCGGTTTTATTGAAAGCTTATACATATATTAAAATGATGGGGTATAATGGTTTGAGAGAAACTTCTGAGATAGCTGTGTTAAATGCAAACTATATGAAGAAGAAGATCGTTGATTCCAAGAGATATGAGTTACCATATAAACAAATGAGGAAACATGAGTTTGTTTTAAGTTGTGAGAAATTGAAAGAAGAAAAAAATATTAGAGCAGCAGATATAGCTAAGAGACTCCTAGATTATGGTTTACATGCTCCAACTGTATATTTTCCGTTAATTGTAAAAGAAGCTTTGATGATAGAACCAACTGAGACAGAATCTAAGGAAGATTTAGACAGATATATAGATGCTTTAATTGAGATAGCAGATGAAGATGTAGAGAAACTTAAAAATGCACCATATAATACTCCTATAGGTAGAGTAGATGAGGTTTATGCTACAAGAAATCTTATACTAACATGGCGAGATTTTAAAGAAGAAATGAGTGAAAAATAAAAAAAATTTTTTATTTTTCTTTATCTGGTTTCTCATATAATGTTACTAGTATACCTAGTAAACCCCCTAATACAAAGAAACTAGTTATGGAATATATACCTATATCATACCATACGCCAAAGCGAAGTCCCCAGTAGATATAAAATAGTATACCAGCTATTAATAATAGTATTGATAGTATTGTAAATATATTCATATTCTTCAAATTGAATTTTAAATTCATTTCCATGTTTTTCACCTAAATCTCTGCAGAGGTAAAAAGTTTTTCTTCATTAATTTTTCTCACAATTAGGTTTTAGTGGGGGCACTGGGATTTGAACCCAGATCGGCGGGTCTCTTCTTAGGTCATCGCTCCAGTTATTCATCATCATATCAGATGACCCTCTTCTAATCATCCCTTAACTGGAGCCCGCAATGATGCCGGGTTACACCATGCCCCCATCTATCTATTTCTTCGGGCTCTCTTCTCACGTCTCATACGTTTCTTACGCCATTTCCACCGCATTTTACCTTTCTTCTTCCAAGCTCTGGAACTACGTTTCATGATTTGCTTCCTCGAATATTATGAGTTGCCGTAAACAACTTTCTATATTTAACCCTTTAGGAAAAATAATGATATATACAGGTTTTATATAAACTTTGTATAAACAACTCCTACTTCAGATTTCTATATATCATATACTACAATCCTTATTTTCTCTCTAAGCTGGATAGAAATCTATCTAAAATTCTTCTCCTATACAATCTTTGTCTAACCTTGGGGTATAAATGTATTATCTCCTCTTCTAACATTATTTCACCTAAACCCATTTTCTGTAATTCATGATAGAATTCCTGTCGATTATCAGATAGAGTTACTATGGAGATATGGAAGGAAATATTTTGATCTAATAGATTAGATAGGGATCTAAGTTGATATGTGAATCCTTCTCTTCTACAATTGGTGAACCATGAAAACTCATCAGGAGTGCAGCCTTTTATAGAAACCCTTACATGGATGTTATGGAAAGAAGAAAGTTCCTCTACATAGGAAGGATCAAATCCTAGTAGAATACCATTTGTTTCCAATATGAATAATAGTTTCCTATCAATGGAATCTAGAAGTTTAAGTAGATGTTTCCTTCCAATAGTTGGCTCTCCACCAGAGGTGCGTATCTGATGGAAACCATGTTCATAGGCTATTTGATGTAACTTTTCTGCTACATCTTCTGGAGTATAAAATACGCCTGTTTCTCTAGAATGCCATACGCTTCTATCTGACCAACAAAATATACATCTCAGGTTACATCCAACTGTATCAGCTGTTGCAATACCGCCATAAAACCTTGTTGGTCTAAATCTATAATATTTCTTTTGAATCCCAGATACTACTTGTTTCTCTATAATTGAGGTCAACTTCAAGGGATCATACATTGGTTTTAGAGAAAACTCTATCTATTTATCAATTCTTTTGTATACCAAAAGAGGTTAAAGGAAAGGGAGATAAAAAATGGAGGTTAAAGAAGCTATACATAAGAGAAGAAGTATACGTAGATATAGAGGAGATAAAATAAGTTTGAAATTAATATATAATTTATTAAAAGAAGCTAATCTAGCTCCATCTGCAGGTAACCTACAAGCTAGAGATTTTATAATAGTTGATGATAATGATCTAAAATATAAACTCGCTGAAGCAGCATACAATCAAAATTTTATTACAGAGGCTCCTATAATAATTGTGGTTTGTGCTAATTTTAATAGAATAAAACCTTATGGTAGACGAGGTTTTGAATTATACTGTCTACAAGATTCAGCTGCAGCAATTGATCATATACTTCTATTAGCTATAGATCAAGGACTTGGAACATGTTGGATTGGAGCTTTCAATGAAAATATGGTTTCTCAGATTCTAGGTTTACCAGAGTATATTAGACCAATTGCTTTGATACCCATTGGTCATCCAGCTGAAAAACCAGAGCCACCACCTAGAATTCCAATAGAACAGTTGATACATCATAATCACTGGTAAAAATTATATGGCAGAAATGCCAGCTGAAGAGGAAGGGATGCACCCTTTGCTGGCAATTCCCCCGTAACTCTTCGTCTTTCTAAAGATAGAATAGAAGCTGATAGTTTATATAGTTGGATAGTAGAGGTAGTTGAAAGTATTATGATCATAATAGGATTATAAATCGGCAAAGAGAATATAAAATAGATATTGATCTTCAATGGAAATATTCTATATACTCATTTAAAATATGGAGATATAAATTATGATTCTTTTTGCCAGGAGATCTGATGTTAAAACTATTTCATCGATTTTTTTTATTTACGAGGAGATAATTGAGGTTGGAAGAGTTATTATAAACGTGCTACCTTCACCTGGGAAACTCTCTACATGTATACTACCATTATGTTTTTCAACTATCTCTTTGCATATATATAATCCTAATCCAGTTCCCTCTGCTATTCTTTTTTCTTTCATATCAACTTGATAGAATTTTTTGAATATATTATTTAACTCTCCTTTTGGTATACCTATACCAGTGTCTCTTACATATATTTCGATGTTATTCTTATTTTTTTTAGCTGATAATGTTATAGATCCTCTATCAGTGAATTTAATAGCATTTGTTATAAGATTTTTAAATACCTGAGATAATCTATCTGGATCTCCTATAATAGATGGTAGATCTTCTGGGATTTCTACAATAAAATCTAATTGTTTATCCTCTATACTCTGTTTTACATCCTCCACTATCTCTTTTAGGAGATTTGCTATAGAAATTTGTTTCATATTAAATCGCATAGTGTCACTTTCAAGTCTAGCGATATCTAGTATATCATTTATCAACAATAGAAGACGTTCTGCATTCCTAAGACTAATCTTAGCCCAATTTTTAATCCTCTCAGAAGCTTCTTCATCTGATATAATAAGTTCAAGATAACCTTTTACTGGAGTAATAGGTGATTTGAGTTCATGAGCAGCTATATTCATAAACTCGGTTTTCAATTTCTCAGATTTCCTCAGTTCTTCTTCTAGTTTCTTTCTATCCCTTAAATCATGAAGAGAGCATATCATATAGGAAAATTTTTCATCTTCTATAAAAGGAGATAAACTTAATTCCACTGGTATAATCTCTCTGTTTCTATGTAGAAGCTCAATCTCTATATTTGTAATCTGCTTTTTCTCACTTCTAGCTTCTAGGAATACCTCCTGGAAGATATATATAGATTCATCTGATAGTATTGTTCGAAATAATTTCCCCTTTAGATATTCATATCCTACAAGAGATCTAAAAGAGGGGTTTGCATATGCTATTTCTCCCATAGGGTTTATAATTATTATACCTTCGGCTGAAAGCTCGATGATTCTCTGATATTTCCTCTCAACATCCGATGGTTTAGATAGGTTTTTTCTTATAGCTATAAGATATATATTACTATCAGTTGGAGTGATACTACACTCTATCTCCTCTCCATTTGAAGCAATTTTACATGGAAACATTTTTTGATCTTGCATTGAAATCCTTGGAAGAGATGTTTCAATATAATCCCATAGTTTCTTTCCGATAGCCTCATCTGCTGATAAATCTAATAAATTAACAGCTGCAGGATTCATATAGATGATCTTCCAATCTAAATCTACAGCTATAATACCGTCAGAGATTGTTTTTATTAGAATAGATGATATAGTATTTTCATAATTGGAACTCGAGGAATTCTCTTTTACAATAGATGAACCAATATTCATAGATATATCTCCCTGTTATTTACATCCCATCTAATTTTAGAGATTAGAACAGAGGTATATTAAGATTGTTTTTTTGTAATGTCAGTCATAATTGTAGCAATATATGAGGTAGATAGGATAGCTCTTATCTATAATTCATAAGGTTATGTAGATATCAATTGAAAATTTCCTTTGAATTGATTATATGATAAATATTTCTAATTTCTAGTTGTATAG
>QMTB01000049.1 GCA_003649845.1 Thermoplasmata archaeon
ACTTAATATAAATATTGAAGAGATAGATATAATAGTTTTATCTCATGAACACTGGATCATAACGGTGGACTTACAGAGTTATCAAAATATTTATCATCTGATGTAGAATTATATAGATTACTGGAGAGAAATCTATTGGAAGAGTACACACTGTTAATACTGAGGAACCTTTTAAAATAATAGATGGAGTATATTCAACTGGTAGATTAAAAGTATAGTAAATGAATAATCTTTGATAATTAGAGGAAAGAAAGGCTGGTATACTATAGTTGGTTGTTCCCATCCAGGTGTTGATAGAATTTTAATGTCGCTCAAAAAGTAGGGGAAATAGCCAGGTATAATAAGGAGGAATGCATGGTTTTAATAAATTCCATCTACTTGATAAACTTGAATTAGTATCTCCATGTCATTGCACAAGATATAAGAGGGGGATATCTAAATTGTATCCTGAGAAAACCAAGAACTGCGGTGTAGAAAGAATATTTGAATTAAAAAATATAAATTTAAAACATTTGTATTTTTATATATTGTCTGAATATTATACATGTGGAGGGAAATCTATACATTGGTAGGAACTATCAATAATTTCTATTACCTAGTATAATATGCCTTCTTGTTGCATCTCTCTAAACATCTCCATACTTAGATATCTCTCTCCTCGATCAGGTAGAACAGTAACTACTTTATCAAACATCTTAGAAACTTTTAAAGCTGCTAGCATATTAGCACCGGAGCTAATTCCAACAAATAAACCATACTTCCTAGAAAGTTTATGTGACATAGCTATAGCTTCTAAACTTCCTACTATTATAACATTATCCACTTGAGACATATCAATTAATTTAGGTATAAAACCATCTCCTATACCTTGGATATGATGCTGTTGGATGCGGACATTACTACCACCGAACATAACAGCTGCTTCTTCTGGTTCAACTGCTATAATCTTTACATTTGGATTAGCCTCTCTCATAACCTGTGAGATACCTAATAATGTTCCACCTGTTCCTACACCTGCTACTACAGCATCAACAGGACCTATCTCCTCAAGTATCTCCCTACCAGTTTTAAGATGCGCCTTGATATTATTTATATTATCAAACTGTCTAGTATAAAAAGTATTAGGTTCTCTTCCAATCTCCTCTGCTTTTTGAATTGCTTCTTGTAAACTACCACTTTTAGAAGTTAAAACAAGTTCAGCTCCATAGAAACGCATCATTTGTTTACGTTCCTCACTCATATTCTCTGGCATCACTACAATCATTTTATAGCCTTTAACAGCAGCTACCATAGAGAGAGATATACCAGTGTTACCACTACTAGCCTCTACAATTCTATAACCTGGTTTAAGTTTCCCTTCTCTCTCAGCGGCATTAATAATCTCTAAAGCAACTCTATCTTTAATACTACCACTAGGATTTACACTCTCAAGTTTCGCATAAACATTTTCTACTTTAACTAGAGGTGTATTACCGATTGCATCTAACACACTATAACCCATCTATATAGCACCCAACCTTAGAAAGGATAAATATATCTAGCTTATAAAACCATTCTTCTATTGCTCTAGCAATCCACCTCGTTTATAGATCTCCAGTTGAACTTTTGAAAATGGTTTTGCATAAAACTTCCTATTCTTAGTTTTATCAAAAATTAAACCAGTTAGAAAATCTATAGAAATTATATCTCCATCATCGATTTTATTGATTATATCTTCTGCTACTAATATTGGTAGGCCACTATTGACAGCGTTTCTCTCATAGATTGCTCCAAAAGATTCGGCTATAATAGCAGCTATACCTAGTGATTTAAAACAATCTACAGCTTGTTGTCTAGAACTACCGCAACCAAAATTTTTACCAACTATAACGATATCTCCAGGTTTAACTTTTTTAGCGAAATCTTCATACCCTTTAAGATTATCAAAGGTATATTGCCCCATTTCTTTTGTATCAGTAATTGATAGATATCGATTATGAAATATCATATCCGTATCGATATTATCCCTTTTTATCACCCAAGCTCTACCTTCAACTTTCAATGGCTTATCTACTCCTCTAACCTCCTTTCTACTATGGAATAAAGGTTTATCTTGGACTACAACAGGTTTAGGAGGAGAATCTATCTTATCAGCTGTAGTGATAAAACCTGTTATTAGAGTAGCTGCTACAGTAGCAGGACTAGCTAGATAGATATCTCCAAGGCCTTGTTTACCAGGAAAATTTCTATTACCGGTCGAGATCTCTACCTCGCCTCTACCAGTTTGGCCTATCTGTCCTGCTGCACAACCAGCGCAACCAGCAGATCCTATAAGTGCACCTGCTTCTTTAAATACATCTATTAATCCTTCTTCTAAACACCTTCGCCATATATCATCTGTAGATGGAACAATCTTCAATACCCTACCAGGAGCAATCCTCCTACCTCTAAGTATCTCTGCAGCTAGACGCATATCCTCTATTCTACCATTGGTACAGGATCCCATGAACCCAGAATCAACTATTGTACCTTCAACTTCTTCTACTAGTGCAACATCCTCTGGATGCCCTGGTAACGATATCAATGGTTTCAAACCCTCTATATCAATCTTTACTGTATCCTCATAGTTAGCATCTTCATCTGCATAGATAGGACTAATCCTCCTACCTAGTTTCTCATAGAAAGCATTTACTTTTTCATTCACTGGGAATAACATTATTATAGCTCCCATCTCTGTCGCCATAGAAGCCATAGTTATTCTACCATCTAGAGAGAGGTTATCAACATAATCTCCATACATCTCTACTGCATAACCTAATAAACCATTTGCACCAAAATGTTTAAGCATAGCTAATACAACATCTTTTGGTGTAGCTAGATTAGATGGTTTACCCTCTAATATTATCTTAATTGTAGGTGGAACTTTAAACCATATTCTACCATTAGCCCATGCATATGCTATATCTCTATCTCCCATCCCTTGGCCGAAAGCTCCTATAGAACCTAAAATATTGGCATGGGAATCAGTTGATACCAATGTACCTCCTGGTTCTACAAGTATTTTATCTATAGCAATATGAGTACCGATACCTTTGTTTATATCATATACCTTGATACCATGTTTCCTAGCATATAATCTACATATATGCTGATTAGCAGCATATTTTTGATCACAACCACTAGGGTTACAATCAAAGGTGAAGAAGGTTTTACTTGGATCATCAACCCCTAGATTATTCTCCTCTAAGTTTTTTACAACATTTGCTCCACCAAAATCTCTAGCGATTCTAGCATCAATAATAATATCAATAATCTCTCCAACCTCTGCCTTAGAATCAGAATGATTTTCAAATATCTTTTGAATAATTGTTTTCCCCATAACTTAATCCTCCGCAGGTAGATCTCCCTCTTCAACACCATCATATATAGCTGGTACCTCTACTAGTTTACGCATAGGTTTAAACATAGTTTGTTCTTCATATACATGTGCTACTAAACCAGCTACTCTACCAATAAGGAAAAACGCTTTACCTAAACGCCAATCAAAATCCATGTCAGATATTATAGCAGCTATAGCTCCATCAACATTTATAGGCAGTTTCCTACCAGTAGAAATCTCTAATTTTTTTTCTATAGCTTTTGATAATTCTACATGCTCCCCTGCTATATCTAGTTCTTCTGCAAGAGTAAATAATCTCCTAGTTCTAGGATCAGAGGTATGTACCCTATGTCCAAAACCTAGTATCCTCTCCTTTTTCTCTCTAGCTTCTTCCACTAGTATCTCTGCTATCTCTTCAATAGTTTTTCCTTCTTCTTTCATTCTCACTATGCCTTCCTGTAGGAATTTAGCTCCTTTTTCAATTGCTCCACCGTGTGCATCTCCAATCGCTAGTATACCTGCAGCAACAGCTGTTGGAAGTGGTACACCACCAGAGGCTACAACTCTAGCTGCAATAGAAGATGGTGGAGTTACCCCATGATCTATACATGCAGTTATGATCGCATCCATCATTCTACCATATTCTTTAGATGGTAACTCACCTCTCAATAATAGATATACAACATGAGCAAAAGGTATATTCCCTATAAGATCTTCTTGTCTATACCCTCTAGTCACCAAATGATTAGGCTCTACCTTTGTAATACTTGTCTTCCATTCCATATACCCACCTTATTCTACTACTCTATATATATTATCTAGAACAGTTCCATCAAAATATTTAGTTACACCAATAATTTCATCTCCAAGTTTAATCTCCTTAGGTCCACCAGTTGCCTCATATGCTATATCTTTAAGTTCTTCAATTGGAATTAAATCTATTTTATCTTTTACTTTCTTAATTAAATCCTCTCTCTTTGGATTTATAGCTATACCTTCATTTGTTACAATAGCATCTACTATCATACCTGGTGTTGATATAGTAGTTACTTTTTCTCTAACAATAGGATTTGTTTTTCTAAAAACTGGTACAGTAATAATTGTTAGAGAAGCAGCAGAAGCGGTATCTTGATGACCACCTATTCCATGGAGTAGACGACCATCACTATGGGTGTTAACATTTACATTGAAACTAGTGTCAACCTCTGTTGCACCAAGTACAACAGTATCAAGTCCATCTATTGTTCTACCTTTAGTAGTTGGATCAGCATAATGTCCTATATCTGCTGGTAAACCTAAATTTTCTTGGATGAATTTCACAGAATAGTCATCAAATACTTGAGAATAATATAGATGTTCTACTCTACCCGCCTTATATATCTCTATAATAAGTTTAGTTAAACCACCAGTTGCACATCTAGCTACTACATCCTTCTCCTCCAGTCTCTCTCCAAGGAATTTCATTGCAGCTAATGAGATACCACCTGCACCAGATTGAAATACCATGCCATCTCTGATTATACCAACTGCATCCATTAGATCTACGCATTTCCTAGCTATATCAAGTTTCATTGGATCCTCTGTAATCTTAGTGGTACCGGACATAATCTTCTTTGGATCACCTATCCTATCTATCTCAGCTACATAATCAACGTATCTCTCTTGTATCTCTTGATATATACATGGGTATTCAACGATATTATCTGTAACTACTATAACATGATCTGCATATTGAGCATCTACTTGAGAATATGAAATTGGACCAAAAGCATTCTCACCTATAACACCAGTAGCATTACCTCGTTCATCTGCAGCAGATGCAGCAATAATAGCTATATCAGGATGAAGTTCTCCACTTTTCACAGCAGCCCATCTTCCTCCATGTGATCTAAGGATGACAGGTGCCTTCAAAGGATGCCTAGATACATAGTCTCCAACGACTCCATTTAAGCTACCTTCTATTCTAGTAACTATCCCTTCTTTGATATATTCAACTATAGGTTTATGTACATCAAATAAAGCCGTCTGTGCAAGTCTTATATCTTTAACCCCTAGTTCTCTAACAGCTTCTAATGTAGCATTTACCACATAATCTCCGTTTCTAAGTTGATGATGAAAGGATAGAGTGTATCCATCTTTCAACCCGCATTTTTTTAATGCATCAACAAGAGTGGTAACCTTTGAAGTATAGGTGTATTTCTTTGTTCCATTAAATGGTCTAAAAACATAGTTTCCAATATTGGTTTCAATTAATCTACCGCAAGCATTTTCAATTTTCATGGTTCCACCTGTATTTTTCTTATATGAAAATCTATGAAATCACAGTGATGAACAATATAAGCTTCAATAGAACGCTTGGTATCATCACCCTCATGGGAATGAGCATAGATTATATGAACAATCTCGTCAGACAACCCCATCTTCTTTGCTAATAAAGACCCAGATACAGGATGACGAAATCTCTTACCATACTCACTTTTAACTACCTTGCCTTCTTCAATAGTATATTCCAATAATTTTCCAACATCGTGTAATAAAGCACCTGCAATGAGGATATCTTGGTTGATCTCTTCTTCTCGTTGTTCCATAACTGCTCTAGCTAATTTCGTTACGCGTTTTGTATGATCCACTAGTTTCCCAGAGTTTTCAAATAGAAGAGTAAATGGAATTTCCCTTAGAGATCTCCATCTCCCCTGCTTGGACGCCTCTAGCCATACCTCAATGACTTTTCTCCGAAGGACATCATCTTTTATCAACTCTAATTCTTCTGAGAAGATTTTTTTGATATCTTCTATCTCAACCATTTTCTTTAACCTCTATAGATTGTGGAAAGAGGTTATACAAAAACACTATTATTAAATATTCTCCACCAGATAGAGGGGAGGTGGGAAGGAGAAAAAAGAGGGAGGTGATGATGTAGAGGGGGGTATTGGATGGGTATTCCTCATACATATGAAACTAATTTCTCGTTCCTTCCCAATCCTGATTTTAGGAAAATAATTTTTCATTTAAGTGCCTTTTTCGCAGCTACATATATACATACACATGTAGCTGTAAAGAGAAATAAAAAAGATAATAAATGTAAAGAAATATTTATAATATATAACATTATAAAATTCTATTAGCGGATGAGTGGAAAAACATTGTTCAAATTAAAAAAAATAGATATTCTAATAGTTGTCATCCTACTAGTTTCATCTGGAATTGTTTTATTTAAAGCAGGTTATATATATCAACCTTCAGAAGAAAAAATTCCACCATCCGAGGGGAGAGAGCAACCTCAAATAGAAGAATCAACTGAGAAACCACTCATCCCACCTACTTCTATCATACCTGGATATATGCGTGCAGTATCACCAACTGATGAAGGTTTACACTATGATAAAATAAGTGTATGTAGAGAATGGTGGTATTTCACAGTTGTATTTGATGAAAATAGTGAGCTACCGGGCTGGGTAGCTACCGTGAGTTTTAATCATATGGCTAGAGGAGATTTATTAGGTACATATAAACCGGATTTATTAGTAGTTGCACTTCATGGTCCAAATGGAGAAGAATACGGTGGTATGATAAACAAAGAAAGAGGATTAGGTATATTAAAACAGCCTACTCTACAAGCTAAAACCCCTGGTGTAAGTGTAACATATGAAGACTCATGGGTAGAAGGAGAAGCACCAGAATGGGTTGTACATGCTGAAGATGATGATATAGATTTAAACCATGATCTTATAATAGATCTACATTATTTTGCACCTTATGATCCAATATGGACTATTGGAGATAGATCTCTTCAGAAAACAAAAAGTAATCTAGCCTCCTATGTATTCATTGGTTGTAACGTAACTGGAACAATAGAGATAGATGGAAAAACTTATAATGTACATGGTTTAGGTTTCCATGAACATAGTTGGTCTCCAAATATTGTTACTAGAGGTCTTATAAATGGATGGGATTGGTCTCATATAACCCTTGATAACGGATGGAATATATATTATTCAACCTACTATCCCACTCCCCAATATATCTCAACGAAACTATCTAAAACAGATGTATTTGGCTCACTTATACTCACATCAGATCAAGGAGAAACTCTAACAATCTTTGATAATACAGTATCTGAGATAACAAAATCTAATGAGGAAACATTCCCCTTTGTAGCAATGCCTCTTGGAATTCATGTTATTGGTAAACCAGGTTTACTACAACCTCTACTCAGCACCTATGATATATCACTTGACCTACGTATAAACATCGATAACACCTATGAGAAAATATGGAAATTCCCAACATATGTAGGAATGAATGTAGGTAGATGCACCATAGATGGTACAATAACATGGACAGATGAAAATGGAGAACACAAAATAGATATAGAAGGAGTAGGAACCATATGGGATATGAGGGCTTTCATATAGATATTTTCATCTAAATTGAAATCAATCAGATGCTACTTTTAATCGATAAAGTGGAGGAATATTCCCAAAGAGATTTATATACATTAGTAAAATTTAAATAATTAACAATCATTAACATTAGTAAATAGAAATTCAAGGGGGGCAATCCTATGATTAGTGAAAAGAATCTACTAAAATCTATAGGAATTTTTATACTACCACTGGTGTTTATACTATCGAATTTCAATGCAGCAGGTTTCTCCAATATATATAGTATTGCAGATTATCCATCTAGTACAATTGGTAATGAATACAAAGGTCATCTCAGAATATATATCGTAGAGATTGAATCGAGATGGGATATGGAAAATGGTGCACCATATCACTATGCAATGCTTGATTTCGCCTTTGACGATGATATATCTATAAGATATTTAGATACCTATGAAGATACAATAAATTGGCAAGGAGATGTAGATAGAGATAATGTAATTGTAATGGCAGCAGTATTCAATGCAGAGGAACATACAGGTTATGCAGATCCTCCGGATGGCAGACCTTTCAAAGCTCACTATGTTGATGCTGCAGCTGCAGCAAAACCAGGAGAAACATCTTCAAATACAGTTAATGATCAATTTACACATACAGTATTCTGTGAAGTAGGAACTGCATCATGGTGCCCAGCTTGTCCTAAAATGGCTAGCGAACTGAAAGCTGTTTTTGATAAAGGAGATTATCCATTTTACTTTGTAGAACTAGTCGTTGATAAAAATTCTGATGCAAACAGAAGGATGAATCAATATAACCTAAAGTATCTTCCAACAGCATTCTATGATGGTGGAAAAGAGGTTGTTGTAGGAGGAGGACGTGGAACATCGTATCATGAAAATATGATCAAAAATTGTGGTAAAAGAGATGTGCATGAATTAGATTTTAATCTATCTGTAGAATGGCTTGGAGAAGGAAGCCTAGGAATAAACATCTCTATAACTAATAAAGAACCCTTACCTAATGACCCACCAGAAAAACCTACAATAACAGGACCAACACAGGGTAAACCAGGAGAAGAATTGGAGTATAATATAAAAACAACTGATCCAGATGGAGATGATGTATATTATTACATAGATTGGGGTGATAATACTACTAGCGACTGGATTGGCCCGTATAAATCTGGTGAAAAAGTTACTGTCTCTCATACATGGGATGCAGAGGGATACTATATAATCAAAGTTAAAGCAAAGGATCCAGATGGAGAAGAATCAGACTGGCAGTGGCTTAAGGTTTCAATGCCATATAATCTAAATATATATCAT
>QMTB01000050.1 GCA_003649845.1 Thermoplasmata archaeon
AGAACTGAAAAAAATTATGGAAACAGAAAAAGAGGCTGGTGTTCGTGAACTACTTGAAATATTTATAAGAAAACATCCTAGATATAGAAATTATAAAACTGAAGTATATCATAAGATCTGTCAGATAAAGGGAGTGCCAGAAGAAAAGATAGATGATTAATATATCTCTTTACGTTTTCTCCAGGATGATAAAATTATTTCTTTTAACTCCTTGTCATCTTTTGCTTTCATCCATTCCTCCTCGAAATCCATTTCCTCAGCAATTTGGATAATCCACATAAGTGAATGTAGATAGAAACTCTGTTGATCAGGGGAAGCTACAATTATAAAAAACATATATATTGGATCGGAATCATCAGAAACAATAAATCCTTTTTTGCTTCTAATTATAATCATATCAAATTTATCTCGTCCTTTAATCGTATGTGAAAAAATAGCTACCCCCGGATGAACAACAAAATTAGAAATAGTTCTCTTCTTCTTAATTAACTTATATAATCTAGCTTCCTCGATATTTAATCTAGTAGCCAACTTGTATGCTACTAGTTGTGTAAATTCATCTGGATGAAGAAATTTCTCAAGATCAACAACCTCACATTCTTTTATTATATCCTCAAATCGTTTTTCTGTGACGTCATCTCGCTCTATTAAAATCTCCCTCAATTCCTCATCTATCAAATAGCCCGCTGACTTAATTCCTGTTATTCTCTCAATCACGTAGAGCAACGAATACTCTCTCCATATCTTATCACGAGCATATAACCAATACCATAAAAATCCAAAAAGAATAAAAACACCGACAGTAAGCATTGGGATTAAACCCATTTCAAATATGAGAAATATTAATCCTATAATCCCTACAAGCTGAATCCAGGGATAAAAAGGAGATTTAAATTTAGGCTTATAATGTCGTATATTGCTTTCTCTCATAACAATAAGTGAAAACATTACAAATAAAAATAACAATATTTTTAGAAGAGAAGCTGTTTTTGCAAGGTTTTCTACATCTAGAAATAATATAACTAAAATCATGAAAACAGACGTAAACAATATAGAAAAATTCGGGGTAGATCGTCTGGAAATTTTTGCAAAATAACTCGGAAGAAGATGATCTTTTCCCATAGCCATGGGATTACGAGAAGCTGCAAGAAGACCTGCATTTGCTGTTGAAATAAACGCTAAAATGGCAGCTATACTCATAGCGATGGTTCCAAATCCTTGGAGAATAGGAATGTTACTAGCTGCGAGGGAGATTGGAGTAAGTGAAGTTTTTAATTGCGATGGTGGCGCTACCCCTATAGTCACAAAGATAACAAATATATATATAATAGATATAAAACCCCATGAGAGAAACATCCCCAATGGAATATCACGTGCAGGTGTTTTGCATTCTTCTGCAACACTACAAACTTTGGTCAGACCACCAAAGGAAATGAATACAAGACCTGCAGTTGAAAATATAGAGGAAAATCCATAAGGTACAAAATTACTGAAATGTGAAAGATCAATAAAAAAAATTCCAACAAATATATATAGAAACAGAAGAGAGAGAAGTGTAAGTACTATGATTATCTGAGTTTTTCCGCTATGCTTTACTCCATATATATTTATAATGGTAAATAAAATACAAAAGAGGATTGCAACAATTTTAATCTGCATAACAGTAAAACCTGGATTAAGCAAAATGGCAAATACTCCGATACCAACTAATGCAAAGGCACTTTTAAGTGCCAAAGAAAACCAAGCAGCAAAGCCGCCGATAGTTCCAAGCAGTGGACCCATACTTCTATCTATAAAGAAATATGTCCCACCTGCTTTTGGCATAGCAGTTGAAAGTTCAGCTTTTGCCAACATCGAAGGTATAACTAGAAGACTTGCAAGAATATATGAGACTATCATAGCTGGCCCAACCTTGGAAAAAGCTATACCAGGTAATACAAATAACCCTGAACTTATCATAGCACCTGAAGCTATACAAAAAATATCAAGAAGACCAAGTTCTTTCTTTAGACCCCTCTCCGATTTTGAACTCTCCAATTTAAAATTGCTCATCTTGTGGTAATATAAAGTTCTATATATTTATGTTTCCTAGAGTATCAAAAATTCTCCGTAATAAGAACATTTTCTCCCTACAAGTGTGTCATTTTATTAACAATATTATGATTCGAAAGGCGTTTACAATTAAATCCGTATTATCTTTTGGAAAACATTTAGATAGATTCAAAAAAAAATTGGTATAATCTAAAATTTGACTATTCCTCCATTTTTTATTACAATATCAACAAGGTTAACTCCAAAATGATATGATAGAAACTTATAAGATGATGCATCTAGAATTATAATATCAGCTTTTTTACCAATCTCAAGGCTACCAACATTTTTTTCCTCTTTTATAGCACAAGCAGCATTATAAGTTGCAGCGCATATAGCTTCCTCAGGAGTCATATGCATATTTAGACAAGCTAGTTGAATTATAAACTGCATGTTCTCACAATAACAATTAGGGTTGAGATCTGTAGCAAGAGCAAGAGGGACACCATTATCTATAAGTGTTCTAGCTGGAGCATATCTATCGAGCATCATAGAAAAAGGTGTACCAGGTAGCATAACCCCTATAACACCTTTTGAAGTCATTTTTTTAATATTCTCCTCTGAAACCATTAGTAGATGATCAGCGGATATAGCTCCTATTTCTGCTGCAAGAGCTGCTCCACCTAGATTAGATAATTCATCTGCATGAATCTTAGGGATGAGACCATATCTTTTACCTGTCTCCAGTATTTCCCTGGATTGTTCTATATTAAAGAATCCTTTCTCGCAGAATACATCACAAAACCTAGCGTCATTAGAAGCTTCTGGTATCATAACATCTAATAGTAGAGACATATATGTATTGGTATCATAATCATATGGTATAGCATGAGCCCCTAGGAAGGTGGATATAATATCAACAGGATGTGTTTCATTTAACATCTTCTGTACCTTTAGAATCTTAGCTTCACTTTCAGGATTTAAACCATATCCTGTTTTAGCTTCACAAGTTGTGGTACCATATCTAAGCATATTATCAAGTCGTTTCTTAGCCTGCTGATAGAGTTCATCAAAAGATGCTTTCCTAGTTTTATCAACCGTATAAGTTATACCTCCACCTTTTTCTTTTATCTCATGATAACTAAGTCCATCAAGCTTCCATTTAAGTTCAAACTCTCTAGTACCAGCGAAAACAAGGTGAGTATGAGGATCAACAAAACCAGGCATAACTGTTTTACCAGTTGCATCGATAACCTTCTCTGATTTATATTTAAGATTAACACCTATATCTATAATTCTACCGTTTTTAATGGCAATAGAACCATTAGGTATAACTCCTAAATCTAACATCTCTTCTTTAACTCGAGGATGATCCACTCCTTTTAATGTTAGAAGTTCTGATGCATTAGCAACTAATATATCTACATCTTCCATGAGTATCTCCCAAATAGTTAAAAGAAAATCTTAGATTAAGGATTTTTTGGTGATAGATCAATATGGATAGGATTATAGAATGTGTTCCCAATTTCAGTGAAGGTAGAGATGAAGCAGTAATTCAAGCAATAGCAGCGGCTATAAAAACAGTAAAAAATGTGAAACTTCTTGATATCGATGCTGGTAGAGATTTCAATAGAACAGTTTATACCTTTGTTGGAGAACCAGAAGCAGTATTCGAAGCAGCTTGTAGAGCTGCAAAAATAGGGATACAATTAATTGATATGAGGAAACATCATGGTGAACATCCTAGGATGGGTGCTTTAGATGTTATACCCTTTATACCTATAAAAGGAGTTACAGATGAAGAATGCATAGAACTATCAAAAAGATTTGGAGAATGGCTTTCTAGAGAAATGGGTATACCAGTATTCCTATATGCTAAATCAGCTACTAGAGAGGATAGAGTAAAACTACCTGATATAAGGAAAGGAGAATATGAGGCTTTAGAAGAGAAATTTAAAGACCCTAATTTTAAACCAGATTATGGTGAACCTATCTTTATCCCTAAAAGTGGTGCTACAGCTACAGGCTGCAGAGATATACTTATCGCATATAATGTTAATCTATCTACCAATGATAAAAAAATAGCATCAGAGATAGCTGGTATAATAAGAACAAGTGGTAGAGTAAAGAAAGATAAAAATGGAAATAAGATATTAGATGAAAACGGTAAACCAATTCGTATACCAGGTAGATTTAAATGGCTACAAGCTGGAGGGATGATGTACAATGAGAATATAGCGCAGGTTTCAATGAATCTACTCAACTATAAAGAAGTTAACATGCATGATGTATATGAAGCTATAAAAGAAGAAGCGGAGAAATACGGTGTAACTGTAACTGGTAGTGAAATCGTTGGATTAGTTCCAAAAGATGCTCTTATCAAATCAGGTAGATTCTATGCAGAGAGGAAGAATATAAAGGTAGAAGATGAAGAAGAATTAGTAGAACTAGCGATTAAAGAATTAGGATTATCAGATTTATATCCTTTTAAACCAGAAGAGAAGATTATAGAGTATCTAATAGAGGAGAAAGGAGAACTTATCTCAAAATCTTTCTATGAGTTTATAGAAGACGTTGCTTCTTCTAAACCTGCTCCCGGTGGTGGTAGTGTAGCAGCAGCAGTAGGAGCAATGGGAGCAGCATTAGCGGCAATGGTTTGTAATCTAACTATCGGTAAGAAGAAATATAGTGATGTAGAAGAAGAGATGAAGAAAACATTAACTGAAAGTGAAAGGATAAAACGAAAGCTTGAGAAGTTAGTTGAGGAAGACACTAAGGTTTTCAATGAGGTTATGAAAGCATTTTCTCTACCAAAAGAGACAGAGGAAGAGAAAAATAAGAGAAGAGAGGAGATACAGAAGAGTTTGAAAACAGCTGCATTTACACCATTAAAGACAGCAGAGTATTGTATGAAAATACTAGATCTAGCATATATTGTTGCAGATAAAGGGAATAAGAATTCTATTACCGATGCTGGAGTTTCAGCTTTACTAGCTTATACAGGTGCAAAAGGAGCTATACTAAATGTAGAGATTAACCTGGCATCTATAAAAGATAAAAAATTTGTAGGGGAAACCAAAGAGAAGATAGAGGGTATCAGAAAAGAAGTTGAAAAGAAGAAAGAAGAGATAATGGATATAGTAGAGAAGACAATAGGAGCAAACATATAATACCCTATTGTATTTATAGTAACTATCTATGAAGACAGATCTTGAGATATCCAGAGAAGCAAAACTATTAGATATATATGAGGTTGCAGATAAAGCTGGTATAAGAAATGATGAAATTATACCATGTGGAGAATATAAGGCTAAGGTTTCACTAAAAATTTTTGATAGAATTAGAGATAAAAAGTATGGTAAACTTATACTGGTTACAACTATTAACCCTACACCAGAAGGAGAAGGGAAAACAACTTTAACAATTGGATTGGCACAAGCATTAGCTAAACTTGGTAAAAAAGTTATACTAGGTATAAGAGAACCATCGCTTGGTCCTACAATGGGTACAAAAGGAGGTGGTACTGGTGGAGGTTATTCCCAAGTTGTTCCAATGGAGGATATAAACTTACATTTCACAGGTGATATGCATGCTGTTACTAGCGCTCATAATCTACTAGCTAGTCTACTAGACAACCATATTCACTTTGGAGATAAATTTCATATAGACCAGAGATACATCGTTTGGCCGAGGGTACTTGATATAGGTGATAGAGTACTTAGACATGTAGTAGTTGGTTTAGGTGGACCAAAACATGGAGTACCCCATGAAAATTCTTTTGCTATAACCCCTGCTTCTGAGATAATGGCTATACTATGTTTATCAGAGAATATGGATGATCTAAAAGATAGACTTAGTAGAATAATTGTTGCATATACCTATGATAATAAACCTGTTACTGCTAGAGATTTAAAAGCAGTAGGTGCAATGGCTGCCTTGTTAAAGGATGCTTTAAAACCAAATCTAGTACAAACCATTGAAGGTGTACCAGCTTTTGTACATGGCGGGCCTTTTGCTAATATTGCACATGGAACTAGTAGCCTTATCTCAACAAAACTAGGTTTAAAACTAGCGGAGTATTTTATAACAGAAGCAGGTTTTGGATCAGAACTTGGTGCAGAGAAATTCTTCAACATAGTATGTAGACTTGGTAAACTTAAACCAGATGCAGTAGTAATGGTAGTAAGTATAAGATCAATTAAACGTCATGGCAGAGGAGGAGATTTAGAAGCTATAAGAAAAGGTTTAGAGAATCTAGAGAAACATATTGAAAATATACAGTTTTTTGGGATACCACTTATAGTAGCAATTAATAGGTTCAATGGAGATAGAGAAGAAGAGATAGAGGTAGTAGAGAAATACTGTGAGAAAAAAGATATACCAGTAGCAGTATGCGAGGTATATCAGGAAGGTGGAGAAGGAGGTATAGAATTAGCTGGTAAACTAATAAGTTTAATACATAATAAACAGAGTAATTTTAGACACCTATATGATTTAGAACTATCAGTTAAAGAAAAAATAGAACTTATAGCGAGAAAAATGTATGGAGCAGATAGAGTAGTATATAGTGTAGAAGCAGAACAAGATATAACTTTAAGTGAGAAACAAGGGTTGGATAAACTACCTATATGTGTAGCGAAAACACAGTATTCTCTCTCAGACGATCCAACTTTATTAGGTAGACCAAAAGGTTTTAAGATCACTGTTAGAAGTATTCGATTCTCAGCTGGAGCAGGATTCCTAGTACCAATGACTGGTAAAATAACTACTATGCCAGGTTTACCAGCTAAACCTATGTCAGAGAGGATAGATGTAGATAAAAATGGCTATATAATAGGTTTAAGCTAGATCTTTTGATACATAATCTTTATCCATATATTCCCTCCATATAGGCAACATTAAATGGAGGGTTACAGATGAAGGGTGGAATATTGAATCATAGACTATGGAACTAGAGATTAAATCATTTAAAATTTCAACTACATCTCTCTCTGATAAATTGAACTCATTGAACATCAATATGGTAAAATTAAGTAGATTTGCTAACCTTATCAGTAGAGGTAAGTTGCTATCCTCCCAACGTTGAATCTTATCTCTCCATCTATCAAATAATTTATCCAGATCTAATCTCCTCTCTAATATTTTAGTAATAGTTTTATTACTAGGTATAATCTCTACTAAAAACAGCAATGCATCACCTGGATGCAAAGTACAGTTTACCTCCTTCAATCTAACCCTTTGCCTGCTTATTCTACTAATAGGATTGTATTTGATGAACACAGTTTTATTTTTTATTTCATGAGGAAAAATAAAATTATTCCAGGAATATATTCCCACCTTAACTTTATCTCTATGGATGTTATTTGATATAAAATAGAGATTAAAGACCGCATCCCCCTTTACCGCTATATCTTTATCCAGTGTATTCTCAAAAGCTTCTACGATTTTCAGCGGATTAGGAATTATTACATCCCATGCATTACGTAAATCAGGTGGCATATCATTATTTTCTCCAAACAGAAATATAGAAAACCAAAAAAACATCTCATAAAAATTTAAAGTATACCTCGGAATTATCTTTGATGTATCTACCTTGAATAAAGACGGTGGATATTTAGAGGAAACTAATTTTACAGGATGATATGGTGAAACTAGAGGAATCATTCCATTAAAAGAATTATTTTCGTCCGTACTAAATATATCTTTGAAATAAAATGTAACCTTCTTATTTATATATTGTAGGTAGTGTAGGAGAAAACCTCCATATTCTTATCTCCTCAGATGCATTATTTCTCTCTCTATCATATGCTATTACCTTTATAGTGTGTTTAAACTCTTGAGATGTATCTTCATCCCACATGAAACTATATGGTTCTGAGTAATCTACGCTCTTCAAAGTATCATCTATATAAAATTCTACTCTATCGATACCGGATTCATAATCTACTGCCTCAACCTCAATATTTATATTGCCCAAAATGACTACTGTTAAGAATGGAATTATCTTCTTGTTGTTGATATATAATGCTCTCTTTGGGCTTATAATTTTTATTTTAGGAGGAATAGTATCCCATCTCTCTGTTATTATAGCAAGGGTTCTATCAGTAGCTACATTACCAATAGAATCAGTTACTGTCAATGTTACAGTATAATTCCCAGGGGAATGATAGACATGAGTTGGATTTTCACCAACGCCCGTGCTTCCATCGCCGAAATCCCAAGTATAATTGTAAGGTGGAGATGTAGTTTCAAGTATATCTAAATATGAACCTGAGAAGTGTATAGTTTCGTTAACATAGCCCCTATAAGGTCCCCCTGCATCTGCCGTAAACAAAGCGCTATCAGGAGCAACATCCATATACATTTTAAAATCATATAGAGAGTGAACTTCAATAGCATAAGAATACCCCCCAAGAGATACAAAGGTTTCATTGGAAGTAGAAAGGTTAAAGCTAACAGAGAGTATATTATCAGTTACTTGAGCTATAGCAACCTCTCCATTAATAGTGCAATTTTTATCGATATACTCAACATCGTAAGAGTTAGTGGATGTTTCAAGTATAATCATATATGAAACCGTATAAAAGGTAAAATTGAAATAATCAAAAGAATTGTTATCTTCAATGTATCCTCTACTATTCACCTCAAGAGTGATAGTAGCCTCCCTAGAATTTTCCTCTCTACTATAGGTTACTCTGACAATATCGATATTTGGTCTAGTATCAGTTTTCGTCCAATTATCAAGATTTAGAGGATCTTCAAAAAGAATAACATCATCTTCAGGATCCTCTATGGTTTCCTCTATAAATGGTATACTATGTGAAACCATAG
>QMTB01000051.1 GCA_003649845.1 Thermoplasmata archaeon
ATATATAGAGGATTTAATTTAAAAGAAATTATAATTGAACCTAGAAAAGGTATAAACATACCTAATGTTATTATCAATAGAATCTGAATTAGATCCCTATTTTTACTCATAGATACCACATAGTTTTTTCCTTCATCATAATAAAGGTTCTTTTTTCTTTCGAAATTTCGGAGCATCATGAGTGTTTCCCTTTTAGTTAAAATGGATGTAGTTAGAATAAAATATGGAAATAGAACGAAGAAAGAAATACTCTCAAATATCATTTATATTTCCCGATGGATTGTTAAATAGATGTTTGCACTAAAGAATTTGAAACATATTATAGAAATATGTCTATCTATACTTGTCATATTTCTAATTCTATCAGAAATTGACAGTAAATTAAGGTTTAACATCTTTCTTCCATCTGAGTTTCCCATGGGGGTATGATGTTTAACGAAATCTCCATACTATAATTGTATCATCTTTGCTATTACCTGCTTCATCATATGCTATAACCTTAATGGTATGCATATGTTTAAACCAAGATGTGCTTTTCTCATTCCAACTCCATAGATAAGGTGGAGAGGTAACAGTTGCTTTTAGTTGATTATCAATATAGAATTCCACTCGATCCATGCCAGTACCCTTATCAGAAGCTTCAACTTCTATATCTATATCGCCGATAATCACACTTAGGAAGAAATTAGTAAGTAACTTATTTTTAAAGTATATACCTAAAGTTGGTTTGATTATATCTACAAAAGGTGGATCGATATCTCTCATGATTTCTATAGTTTTAGTAGTTTTAGCAGTAATATATCTACTATCTCTAACCGTTAATGTGATAGTATACACTCCAGTGGTAGTATAAGTATACGTTGGATTCTGCTCTGTAGAATTACTACCATCGCCAAATTCCCAGTAATAACTATATGGTGGTTTGCCTCCAGTAGCAGAGCCATGTAAATACACAGGTATATATATAAAACCAGAGGAAGGAGCATCTATAGAGGCTTCTAGTTTCTCTTCTATATCAAAATATCTACTATCTGATACACCAATGTTACCATATACATCTATAGTCCAGAAATAACAACCGTGATCACCTTTCTGAGCATATGTATGGTTATAATAATAGATGTTTGAATTGACTTTATTATTCTTAATAGAAACATTTTCTATATCACCGTTTGGATAAGTAAGGATTAACTGAACATCTTGTAAACCACTATCATCTATTATCTCAGCAGATATATTAACGTATCCACCTGGTATTTGTCTAATTGGGTCAACATCTATATTAATAATATCTGGTGGAACGTTATCTATTAGATGGATACTTCTTGATATATTACTAGTTAATCCATCATTATCTGTAACGACTAAAGTAACATTATAGGTTCCATAATCTGAATAAGTATGGTTAATCCTTATACCATACCCCTGAGTTCCATCTCCAAAACTCCAGTTATAATGGATTATAGAACCATCTTCATCATAACTAGGAGAGGCATTGAAATAAACAGCTCTACCATACTTAGAATAACTAAAATCTGCATGGGGTTTCTTTAGAAGTTTAAATATACCGTGATGGATTCCCTCAGTGTTACCAAGGATATCTACTCCATAATAATCAACATAAATAGGTTTCTCATCGTTTGATATCCAGAGTGTTATATTCTCATTTAAACTACCTATAAACCATTCGGACCAACTGCCATTAGCTTCAACTTTAAATCTATAATGTATATTATAGAATCCTACACCTATATCTTTAGAATCCAAATGAATAGGATAATAACCATAACCAGTAGTAGTTGGTGGCGTATTATCAACATAGAAACTAGTATTATGGAAACTCTCCATATTTCCTAGATAATCTACACTATAATACTCTATATAATGTCCACCTTCCTTTCCAACGGTAAAAGAATCTTGATATCTCATCCAATCTGACCATCCACCGTTTCTACTCCATATCCTATAGTATGTATTGTTAAGTCCAACATTGTATAAAGATGGTTTATCATGAGAAGATAAATAGAAATTCGTATCAGATGTGATGTAGAGAGTAGTATATTCAAAATTTGGATTACCAATAGATAAAGTGGTTAGAGGTGGCGTATCATCAACATAAAAAGTTTCATTATGAATATCTTCAACATTTCCAGCAATGTCAATAGAATAGTATTCTATGTAATGTTTACCTTCACCTATTAAAAAGAATACACCACTATATTTTAGCCAGTTTCCCCATGATCCATTATACCATATTCTATAGTAGGTTTCATTTACGCCTGATAGATTATCAATAGCTGTAAGATTAATTAGAGTATGAGATGTAACCCTGTTTCCACGAGCAGGGTCACCAATTAATAATGTTGTATATGGAGGGATATTATCTGAAATAGATGATATAGTTATTAACTTCGTTATACTGCTTTTCCCTCCTTTATCATCGGTTACTTGGAGAGTTACATTGTAGGTACCACTCTCTGTGAATATATGCATAGTAATTATGCCATATCCTATCGAATCATCAGAGAAAAACCAAGTGTAATTTACTATTGTTCCATCTATGTCATAACTAGTCGAGGCGTTGAAAGCAACAGTTTCATTAACTATAGGCTCCATTGGAGTAAAGGTGAAATTGGCAACAGGAGGTTGATTACTAATAGTATAATTTTCAAAAGTTAGCATCAATGGGTACAAATCATTATTATCATCAGGTATCAAATATGGTGTATCACCTATACCATCTCCATCATTATCAGTACCATTATAGTCACTCCAGTAGTTACCAAGATAGTTAGTATAGATGCTGTTATTGTAGATATATGTTATTTCTGAAGGTGAATTCCATGTGTTTAATGAGTTGGTAGAATAAGCATTATAGGTGTTATTAATAAAATTGTTAAGATAGATTGTATTGTTATAACTATACTCCTCCCAGCCGATTCCCTCACTAGAAGGTATATAGATTCCATATTCATTATCTGATACATAACAATTTTTTATAATAGAAAAATTACAAGGCCATATGGCAATACCTATATCATTATTTCTGATTTCACAGTCAGTTACTATGAAACCTTCTGCATAAGCCAAAAAAATTCCGAAATAAGAGTTGTTAGATACGCTACAGTTTGTAATTTTAGTGTAATTGGATCCTGAGGAGACATTGATACCGCTTTCGCAATTTGTTATTATACATCTATCAATAACTGTATTAGGGGAGCACGGAAGGTGAATACCAAATACATTATCTGAAATATTACAATTATATATGATGCTATTATTGGAGAAATATAGGTTAACCCCCTCTCCATTGTTTAGATGAACATTGAGATTGAAGATAATTACATTATTTGCATGATATATCTTTACAGCGCTATGCGGCCAACTCCCACTATGTGTTATTGTAAATCCTTCTATTCCTACTCCATTAGCAGTGATATTTACAACATCTCCACTTCCACCGCTATCGATTATTGTTGAACTTCTATCTTCTCCAATTAAACTTATTGTCTTATTTACAATAATACTCTCAAAATATGTTCCATTGAAAACATATACGATTCCTCCTTCAATAACGCCATTAATAGCTTCTTGAATATAATTAAAATGATTGTAATCCCAACCTGGAGTTGAAGAATTAAAGACATCATCGACATAAACAATTAATGGTCTCGGAGGATTCGGATTCCATGGGTACATTAGAGGATATCTATCCATATTTTTACCATCTGGAATAGAGTAGGGTGTATCTCCTATTCCATCTCCATCACTATCTGTTCCATTGTAATCAGACCAATAGTTGCCACCGGATGGATAACCATTATCCCAATTGTTATTCACGTTAGCATCATCTGCTTGTATATTGTTGTCTATGAAATCGTTGTGGTAAATTGTATTGTTATTAGAATGCTCTAGGTAGAGACCTATTTGGTTCTTTGTGATGATATTGCTAATGATAGTATTATTATTTGAGTAGTAAATACTTATCCCTCCAACATTGTTTAATATAGTATTCCCGATAACATTATTAGAGATTGAGCTAAATAAAAGCACACCATCTCCCTCGTTATCCTCCATTGTATTATTGAAAATAGTGTTATTAGCTGAATAATAAAGTCCTATGCAAAAATCACCATTGTATTTGAATACATTATTTGAAAAACAAGTGTTGTTTGAATATTGAAGATAAATTCCATTTGAATTATTTAAAGCTGTATTGTTTGCTATAATATTATCATCTGAATGCCAAGCTTGTATACAATAGGCATTATTGTCAGAAATATTACTTCCTGTAATGATACAATGGGAGGAATAGTAGAAATATAAGCCGTTTCCACCATGTATTATTGTAAATCCTTCTATTTTTACACCATCGGTTTTAATATAGATGGCATCTCCTGTGTAATTTCCATCGATAATAGTTCTATTTCTATTTTCACCAATTAAATTTATTGTTTTATTCACAACTATATTCTCATAGTAAGTTCCATTATAAACAAAAATTGTGTCACCATTGCTAGCATTATCTATTGCTTGCTGTATATGTTGATACGGGTGTTCTATACTTCCATCCCATGGTCCTGAAGTGTTATCATCATCTACATAGATTGTATTAGATGTCTCATCACTAATTGTCATAATTGGTATAGTAGTTAGGATTATCACGGAAATAACAATAAAAACAAATAATTTATTAAAGGATTTTATCCCTATAATTATACCCCCTCAGATTATATTTAGGTAAATATAAATCATATAAAAATAATATTAAATTTTTCTTTTTAAAATTTTTGTATGAAATAGACCAAAATATAAAATTATAGTAATAGAAAGTGGTTGATTTAGAATAGAACCTTCTGATTTTTCTTTTGATACACTAGAAATAGTTTTTGAAATATATCTTATAGTGGTTCCATTCGATGAAATACTTAGATCAAAGGATATGACAAAAAACCAATTTAATACTCTATCTGACATACAATAACGTTATATATCTTCATCTTCAACTTGAAGGTGAATAAAAAATTCTAACAAACTTTTAAGGCACATCTTAATAAAATTTTGAAGAATTTTTTATCTCCTCATCTTCTGAAGTATAGGAATCTCCCCAGTTTTTCTCCTAGTATATCCCATTTAATTCCATTAGGTTTACTATACACATTTGGGTCAATATGAATTATCTCATCTTTTGTAATTATATAGTCAACTGGTACATCATGTTCCTCCATAGGTATATCTTCATCTAGTATTTGTAGAAGATGAACAGTTGTTATAACAGGTGTTTCCTCTGTTATAAAACCATATTCTCTACCTATAGCGTATTCTAAATCTGAGAAACCACCGCCTTTTCCAATCTTAGCACCTTTTTTGTTAACAGCTACAGAACCAGTTATAACTACATCGATATATTCTATCTCATCAGGATAAACAAGTATTCCTTGTTTGAATGCGCCTTTTATCGTCGCAGCTTTTGATATATTAAACAATTTCCTTGGGTTGAGTTCTATGAAACATCTCTCCTCTCTCAACTTTGGTACAGCCATATAAACTGTTTTACCATGTTTCAATGCTTTCTCTCGAATCCATTTCTGTGGTGAATCAGGGTTGGATTTAATGATTCTAGCTTTCCGCCAAATAGATATCTCATCTAGCTTATCAGAAGCTATATTTGCTCCAATAAAATTAGGTATTCTACCATGAGGAGGACGTGGAAATAATACTACTTTTTTCTCTTCTAGTAGATCCCAGATAAACTTTCTAATTTCATCTTTGGATTTCAAATATTCTCACCTTTTTTAGAATTAGAAAAAACTTTAGAGTTATAATCTCTTTTAAAATTATGGGAAGGTGAAAGGTTTGTATAATAAAATTCTCCTACTATTGTTTATCCTCATAATTCTTCTGATAAGTGGTTGTATTCATAATTCTAGGATATAACCTCTTCCCTCTTCAGCTGATATACTCTTTGTATCTAATAGAAATACTGGAGATAAAATTATGGAGATATATTCAATAGATTCAAATGGCAAAGATATTACTCGTATTACATTTACAGGTTTATATCATAGAATAATGGGTTTAGATGTAACAGGTAGATATCTAGTTGTTACTCGTATTGTTAATGATACTAATCCACCATATGGTATAGGGGATGAGGATAAGAAAAGTCTATGGCTTACAGATTTAAAAGAAGGAAAAGAGAAATTACTTACAGATATAAAAAATAATGCAGAGGGTGATAGTTTTTCGCCAGATGGTGAATGGATTGTGTTTTATATGAGCGTATATGGTGAAAATCAGAGTGATATATATAAGATAAGGAGGGATGGTTCTAATTTAACTAGGCTTACATTTACTAGTAATATATCTGAGTGTGATCCTGCTTGGTCGAATAATGGTAGTAGAATCGCCTTTATTTCTTATAGTCTAGATAAACCTCGTTTTATTTTAAAAACAATGGATGTAGATGGTAAAAACATTAGAACAATCTATGATTGTAATGATAATATCTCTACACCTAGTTTTCCACCAGGGGTATATGATCCATCTTGGAGTACAGATGATCAATGGATTATCTTTGAGAAACCTGTTAGTTATAAAGGTGAGAATGGAGGAGCGGGAGTATGGCATATATTTAAGATAAGAGTAGATAGAGCTAATCTTATAGATTTAAGTAGTGGTAGAAATATGGCAGAGTATCTACCTTCATTTTCGGAGGATGGACATAATATTATTTTTACAGCGAGATATAATGATTCTGGTAACATTAAAATTGATATATTTAAGATGGATGAGAATGGCTTGAGTCTAGTGAAGCTAACAGATGATAAAGGTTATAATGAGTTTGGAATCTGGGTTAAGCATAGATAATGGGATGAGTGGTAGATGAATCTATTATTATTTATATACCTCTAATCTTCTTTTTTGTAGCTTTTATATTTTCAATGATTGGAATGGGTGGAGCGCAACTATATGTTCCAATATTATTCTGGTTAGGTATGGATCTTAAAACCCAGGCTATACCTCTCGCTATGCTTCTCAATGTTGTAAATAGTTTATCTGCCACTATTATATATACTTCAGAGAAGCTTGTTGAATGGCGAATGGCATTACCTTTTGCATTGGCTATGATATTGTTTCCACCTCTTGGAACATGGGTTAATATAGTTTTACCTATGAAGCCTATATTGATAATATTTGCTTTATTTACAATTGCCTCAGCTATACTGATGCTTAGTAATTGGAAACCAAAGAGAGAGAATTTTTCATCTAAGGATAGATATATAATTGGTTTCTCTGGTGGTTCATTACTTGGTTTCTTCACCGGTCTTATAGGTAGAGGTGGAGGTAGTTTTGTTACACCATTATTATATATAACTGGTTTAGAAGCAAAAACTGCTGCAGCTACTTCTGCTTTTACAGTTACCTGCTCCGGGATATCAAGTTTTATATCTCATATTTTCACAGCAGCTCAGCCTGATTGGATACTTTGGATTCTATGTATACTATCTGTTATAATTGGAAGTCAAGTAGGCTCTAGGTTTATGTCAACTAAACTTGATTCAAAATATGTGAGGAAACTATTTGGGGTAACTCTTTTAGGAGTAGCATTGATACTTATTATTCAAACATTTCTAATGTGATAATTATGTATAGGGTTAAACCTATAGGTGTTATACATTCTCCTTTTAGGGAACCAAAGGATATACCTATACAATCATCAGTAGCTAGAGATATAGAGGGAACAGTTGAGGTATATAAGGAATATATGGAGGGGTTAAAAGATTTAGATGGTTTCTCTCATATAATTCTGATATACTATTTTCATTTATCTAAAAAGTATTCATTGAAAGTAAAGCCTTTTATGGATGATAATCTTAGAGGTGTTTTCTCAACTCGTGCTCCAAGTAGACCTAATAATATAGGTTTATCAATAGTTAGATTAATAAAGATAGAAGGAAACATTTTGTATATTAAAGATGTTGATGTAGTAGATGGTACACCGTTGTTAGATATTAAACCATATGTTCCAGAGTTTGATGTTAGAGAGGATGTTAGAATAGGTTGGCTTAGAGATAATATATATAAACTATCTGAATCAAAGGATGATGGGAGATTTATAAAAGATTAGGAGGTAAAATTTTTGGATTCAATAAAAGTATTTGAAGAGTTAGCTTTGGAGTATGATAAATGGTTTGATGAGAATAGGTTTGTATATGAATCAGAGCTTAGGGCTATGAAGAGACATCTACCGAAGGGTTTTGGAATAGAAATAGGTGTAGGTACTGGTAGATTCGCGGTACCTTTAGGTGTAAATATAGGGGTTGAGCCAGCAAAAAATATGGCTCAAATAGCGAGAGGAAGAGGATTAGAGGTTGTAGAGGCAAAAGCAGAGATGTTACCATTTAGAAACAATATTTTTGATTACGCGTTAATAGTTGTGACAATATGTTTTGTAGAGAATCCTATAAAAGTTTTAGAGGAGATGAAAAGGATAATTAAACCAAATGGTTCTCTAATCATTGGTTTGGTAGATAAAGATAGTTTCCTTGGAAAAATATATGAGTTGAAGAAGAATAAAAGTAGATTCTATAAGTATGCAAAATTTTATTCTACAGAACAGGTTATAAACTGGTTAAAGGAATTAGGGTTTAATCATATTAAAACCTCTCAAACAATTTTTAAACAGTTAGAGGAGATAGAAAATATTGAACCAATAAAGGATGGATATGGTAAAGGAGGAATCGTTGTTATATCTAGTTCAAAAGAATAAAAATTAATGTATAAAACAAGAAAGAAATCCTTGTGTTTAATTTCTAAGATTTCTGCAAAAATTTTTTTTGATACCTTTACTA
>QMTB01000052.1 GCA_003649845.1 Thermoplasmata archaeon
TATCCTTTGTAAAAAACATGTTTCCATCCCATCCATGAGGATGAAAAACACTGTTCAAAGATAAGTTATTTTCTCCTGAATTCTAAAAAGTGCAAAAGTCTTGCTGTTAAATAAATTTAAAAATAAGATGGGTTATAACTTGTATTATGAGATTCATAAAGATTCTATTAGCGTTAATCTTAATTTTATCACCTAGTTTAACATGGATTTCTATAACTAATAGTAGTTGTATTAATAGATTTATCGAGAAAGACCTAGTTTATATACTACCATATGAGATTTGTAGAGATTATTGGTATAAAACATATGGGGATAGAATATACTATTATGTTTATGAGAATCTATCAGATGACCAAAACTATATAAACAGAGATTTCAACTATATTTCTAGTTTTTATGATAAAATAATTGTTGTTATACCAGCTGATGACACATTACAATTCCTATTGAATCTAAAGATCATTGATAGCCTAGCTGGGAGAAATAACCTTAAGGTTATATATGCTATATTCCCCAAGGAAAAATATGGTAGAGAGGATACCTATCTAGATAACAATAGTGAGATGCATGGCCTAGTTCTACAGAATCTAGAATTTCTAAATAATTTATCAAACACCAGTAAAATAGCAGTATGGTATGGATGGAGCTATAGATGTAATCCAAAAGATATAGTGGATTTCTATTATTCACTACCATCTGAAATCAGAGAGAAATACGCTATCTGGCTTGATGAAGAATATACTACTAGATTAACAAAATTATATGAAGAAGGTTTACCGAAAGATACCTTAGTTATAACAGAGGCTTATTCTAGAAACCTAATCGATGAAATCTCTGATAGATATGTAAATCAACTACTTATAACAGGCTATGAAGATGCTACATCTGTAGATGACTGGCGCACTCATATTGAGGAACTACTATCGATTTGTAAAACCAATAGAGTAGGTATATGGATTTATTATGATAAAAACGATGGATCTGGAGAAAACTATACTGCTTATATAAATAATAGATTAACAGGTTTTTGCAAAAACCTGCAGAAAGGTTTTTCATATGCAGCATGGTGGAATGATACATTATTACAAAATACTTCTGATGATTCTCTAGAAAATCTAAGAAACACTGGTACAGAATGGGTTTCCCTAATCCCAACATGGTATCAAGATACTGTTCATTCTACGGATATCAGAATGGATGAAAATAGAACTCCTAGTGATGAATCTATTATACATGTTATTGAAAAAATTCATGATCTTGGTATGCATGTTATGCTTAAACCCCATATAGATCCATCTAATGATGAATGGCGTGGATTCATAGAGTTTAATAGTGAAGATGAATGGCATATTTGGTTTAACAGCTATAAAAATTTTATATCACATTATCTCAAGATTGCCAATGAGTATAATGTAGAGCAATTCTGTATAGGATGCGAATTGGTAAAAACAACTAATAGAAGGGAATGGTATGATATCATAAAAATGGTTAGAGAGAATTTCTCTGGAAATATTACATATGCTGCTGATTGGAGTAACTATATGAATATACCTTTTTGGGATAAACTAGATTTTATAGGAATAGATGGATATTTTCAGCTTACTAATAAAACAGAGCCTTCTTTAGAAGAATTATTGAAAGGTTGGAGTAAATGGAAGAGAGATATAGAAAAATTATATAATACTACTGGTAAACCTATTATATTTACAGAGATAGGCTATAGAAGTATCGATGGTTGCAATATAGATCCTTGGAATTGGCAACGTAGAGGAAGGGTTGATCTACAAGAACAGAGAGATTGTTATCAAGCTGTCTTTGAAACTTTTTGGAGGGAAGAATGGTTTAATGGCATATATTGGTGGATGTGGTATCCAGATTCAACAGTTGGAGGAGCAATGGATACATCTTATACACCTTACGGTAAACCTGCTGAAAGGATTCTAAAAGATTATTATAGTAATTTCTCTATTAATATAGTTAAACCTAGAATAGGTTACCTCTATCTATTTGGAGAAGAAATGGCAGCTATACCTAGTAAAACTATTATCATAGGTAGTATAACAGTTGAAGTTGAGATATCCAAGGAGGTAGATAAAATAGAATTCTACATCGATGATGAACTCAAATATATAGATGAACAGGAACCCTATCAATGGATGTGGAATGAAAATATAATTGGAACCCATGAATTAAAGGTTATAGCATATGATTCAATGGGAGACAACAGTGAAGATAAACAGAGTCTATGGATTATAAATCTCTAAAACAATCCCTCTTTCTACCTAATAGAGGAAAATTGTATAATAACGGATAGTAAACTAATTATATGATAGTTTGATGTTGTTCAACGAAAATTTAAAAGGAAAAAACAATGAAACTGGTGATATGTGAGAAGAATATCGCGGCTAGGAGAATAGCTTACATTCTATCAGGTAGGAATCTTAGAAATAAGAAGATAGGTTCTGTACCGGTTTATGAGTTTACGAAAGATGGAGAAACATGGGTTGTAATAGGTTTAAAGGGACATATCGTCGATGTTGATTATCCTTCCTCTTATAGTCGATGGTGGGCTATAACACCTAGAAAACTTATAGAGATACAACCTGAGAAGAAGGTTAGTGAGAAGAAGATTGCTACTGCATTAAAAAAGATAGTGAAGGAATATCCTTTTCTCATTGTTGCAACAGATTTTGATAGAGAAGGGGAACTTATAGGTGTAGAAGTTGTTGAATTAATTAGGGGTTATAATTCAAAACTCTCAGATGTTAAAAGAGCTCGTTTCAGTGCAATTACACCTAATGAGATTAAAAAGGCTTTTGAAAAACTCGTAGATATAGATTATAATTTATCGCAGTCAGGAGAAGCAAGACGAATTATAGACCTAGTATGGGGTGCTGTTCTAACTCGTTTTATCTCCCTAACTACTAATAAAGTTGGAAAAGATTTCCTATCAATAGGGAGAGTGCAATCCCCTACTCTAGCTTTACTTGTTGAGAGAGAGAAGGAGATACAATCTTTTAAACCAACACCGTTCTGGCGTATAATAGCGAGACTTAAAAAAGAAGCGATATTTGAAGCATTTCATACTGTTGATAAATTTTGGGATAAAGAAGAAGTTACTAGAATCTATGAGAAAATCAAAGATTCTTCTATTGCTAAAGTTAAAAAAATAGAGAAGAAAACATATAGAGAAACACCACCTGCGCCATTTAACACTACTACATTCTTACAGGCAGCATCATCAATAGGTGTATCTGCTCAACAAGCTATGAATATCGCAGAGGAACTCTATATGAATGGTTTAATATCTTATCCTAGGACAGATAACACTGTCTATCCATCCTCGCTTAATCTCCATTCCATTGTTAAAAAACTCAAATCCTCACCTTTCTCTAAGGAAGCAGAGTTTACCTTAACTAACATGCGTAAAACACCTACAAGGGGTAAAAAATATGCTACAGATCATCCTCCTATACATCCTGTAGATGCACCATCTATAGAGTTAACAGGTAATAAAAAGAAGATATACGAACTTATAGTACGTAGATTCCTAGCAACTCTTACAAAAGATGCTACATCAGAACATACCAAAGTACTACTAGATATATCAGGTGAGGAATTTCAAACTAAAGGCTATAGAATTATTGAACCACAATGGCGTAGCATATATTTCTATGGTAAACCAAAAGAAATTATTATACCAGATTTATCGGAAGGAGAAGATATCAAAGTAACTAGTATTAAACTACATGAAGATCAAACGAAACCACCTCATCGATACACACAAGGTTCTCTTATAGCTAAGATGGAAGAACTATCTCTTGGTACAAAATCAACTAGACATGAGATAATCCATAAACTCTATCAACGTAGATATATAACACTTTCACCTCTAGCTCCTACTCCAATTGGTATAGCAGTAATTGAAGCTATGGGTGATTGTGATTGCATTAAACCAAAGATGACAGCTGAACTTGAAAAAGATATGAATCTCATAGCAGAAGGTAAAAAAACATTAGATGAAACAGTCAGAGAATCAAGAGAAATGCTTATAAAAGTCATGGAAACACTTGAAAAAAATAAAGCCGATATAAGAAAAAATATAAGAGAAGCTGATAGAAAACAAAATATAATAGGTAAATGTCCTAACTGCAGTGGAGACCTTATAATCAGGAGATCTAAAAACGGTAAAAGATTCATAGGCTGCACAGAGTATCCAAAATGTACAACTACCTATCCTCTACCACAGAAAGGTACAATTATTAAAACAGATAAAACATGTAGTTATTCTAAAACACCTATAATAAAAATAAGGATGAAAGGTAGAAAAATCTGGGAAACATGCTTAGATCCAAACTGTGAGATACATAGAATCAACAACAATAAAAAAGATAAATAGATTATTTTATAATTCATCTCTATTTTTTATACCGTATTCTGTTATATAACCGGTTACATACCTCGCTGGAGTAACATCAAAAGCAGGGTTTCTAACTGAAACCCAATCAGGCATAATCTTTGTACCATGGATAGCTTTAATCTCCATGGGATCTCTCTCCTCAATGATTATCTCTTCCCCTGTTTCTATATTTGGATCAAAGGTGCTTTCTGGTGCAGCTACATAGAATGGTATACCGTTTTCTTTTGCAACAACAGCCTTCTCATATGTTCCAATTTTATTAGCGAAATCACCGTTTCTAGCTATACGATCTGCACCTACTATAACCATATCAATCTCTCCTTTCTCCATAAGGAAACCCGCTGCGTTATCAGCTATAAGTTTACATGGTATACCCTCATTTCTAAGTTCCCATATAGTTAACAAACCTTGCATTCTAGGTCTAGTTTCATCTGCATATACCTCAAATTTTTTCCCATTACGCCAAGCTATTCTAAATGGTGCAAGAGCGGTTCCATAATCAATAGTTGCAAGTGCACCAGCATTACAATGTGTTAATATATGCATGTCATTTTCAATTAGATCTGAGCCATATAAACCGATTTTATAGCATCTATCTATACAACCCTTAGCATATTTATCAGCTGTTTCCAATGGA
The DNA here is from genome assembly GCA_003649845.1 of Thermoplasmata archaeon. GTDB lineage: Archaea > Thermoplasmatota > E2 > DHVEG-1 > DHVEG-1 > B44-G15. The sequence goes on from QMTB01000052.1 coordinate 5,058, forward strand.
TCTCTACCATCTTCAAAGGCTTCTAACATAACATCAATAGCATGGAATAGATCATATGCCGTTGGTCTAGTTTTCCTTAAAACCTCAGCTGTTTCCTCTATGTTATCCCAACCTATAACCATACCATAAGCAGCTGCTACTCCGATAGCAGGTGCACCTCTAATAACCATATCTTTAATAGCAAATGCTACATCATCAACAGTTTCAGCAGTGAAAACCTCGTAGTTAAAAGGTAGTTTACGTTGATCTATCATATAGAGCTTGCCTTCTTTAAACCATAATGCTCTTTGTTCTCTACCATCAACCATCATACTATCCACCTTTCTCCAATTATATCTATAATCTCCTCGGGTTTCCTTCCAGCAAATAGGATACTATTATCTTCTAACATAACCATTGATTCTCTACCAAGTTTCTCCAATACTTTTTTGATATAATCAAGAAAAACCTTCTTTTCAACATCTACTTTAGGTATATCTCCTCCTATATTACTACCAAAAATTTGAATAACCATATTTACATCCTCTCTTACATTATGAATCATCCAGTGAATGGGAGTTTCACTAGTAGGATTAACTCTACCTATAACTAGTAAAATATCTCTAAGCGGATTATAATCTACAACTTCAATGAAATCATCTTCTGAGTTGATTATAATACGTTTTCCAAAGCCTATACTTATCTTTATTGGAGAGGTTATATGATATTTTTCTCTAAGAAGATTAATGGTATCTGTAATAACATCTGTAAGAGGATTTACAACTTTTTGTTTAGATAGAAAAACTGTGTTAAATTGCATTGTATCTGAGTTTATCATAACTGTTTATCATTCAAAGGATAAATTAATTTTTCCTAATAGTTTATTTTGAGAATTTTCTAACTAGTATAATCAATATCGGGAGTATTATGAAAGCTAAGAGATCGCCAGTATCACCAGCGAAAGCTAGTACATCGGCAAAGTTTTTAATACCAAGGAAGTAAACTGCTATTGGAGGTATAGCAGTTAAAGCCCATGCAACTGGCTTCCTCAATCTTAGAAACTCTCTACTATTGTTCTGCTGAGCTAAACCTACACCGATATAACTTGTTGTTATAGCTATCAGAGGTATTGCATTACCAACTATGTTACCTAGCGTACCATAAATGATTTCAAGACCCTGAGTTGCTATCTGCGGAGTATCTCTACCAAATACAAGTAGAAATACAATCATAAAGATTGTATATATAATAGTTGGAATGAGAAATGCTCCTATAACTACTTTTTTGGTTTTATCATAGTCTCCGATACCTTTGTAGACATCTGGTATAACAGTATGGCAACCTAGGGAGAAGATGGCAACACCAGCCATAGAGAGTATGCCGCCTAATTCAACATACAAACCATTATCTAGTTTTGCATGTGGGAGGAGCATAGAGGCAATACCTATGAAGAGTATAAGCATCACATAACTCATTATCAACTCTGTTTTACCGCTAGCTTCTAAACCTAGATAGATTATAAGTGAAGCTACTATCCAAAATATTAACGCTCCAATAGTATCATTTATACCAAATAAACTTGCAAATACGCTTCCCATACCAGCTATATAAGCAAGTAGAGCACCGAAACTCATCACTACGATGCTAAGATACATAATCCATCCGCCGATTCTACCTAGGGTTTTCTGGGCAATTGTACTCATCTGAGCTCCTCTCATCTCAGCAGAGAGCTTTAAAATAATAAGTGCCGTAGAGAGCATAAGTAACATAACAGCTACCAAAATACCAAATGCGGGTATCAAACCAACTTTTGATGCTACATAAGGTAAACCTAGAACACCAGCTCCAATCTGTGTACCTATAAGTATCGCTAGTCCTTCTTTTGGAGTTATAGTTTTCTCAACTTTTATAGTAGATACTCTCAGAGTGAAGATTTTAATCTGTTCTCTCATAAGTTGAAGAAATAATCTTTCCCTCCGCAATCTTCTTCGCTTCAACAGTTTCCTTTTTTGAGATAACGATATTTTATCAATTTTAGAATCTACCATATTCCATAATCCCTTTACCCATCAAAAGATGATACTATCAATCCTCTTCAGGGGATTCTATAACGATAGCAGTTGTTGTATCTATAACTCCATCTATCCTGTAGATGGAAGGAAGGAACTCTCTTGTAAGTTCTTTAAGATCTGCTGCATCTACTAGAAGTATAGCATCATAAGGCCCTGTTACGCCCTTCGCTTCTTTAACACTAGGTATTTTCTTCTTTATCTCTTTGAGAACCCTCTCCACCTTATCTACTTCTAGCGTAAGTAAAACATAGGCTTCTATCATAATTTCCCCACAAATCATTAGGATATAAAATCTGGTTAAAAAATTTTTTATCAACGATGTTACTTCTATAAAAAATGGTGAATCAAAGTAAATCCGCAAGCTTTCTAATATCTCTAGTAGTAACATGTGTGTATATCTGTGTTGTTCTCAAACTTTTATGACCAAGTAACTCTTGGATATATCTTATATCTACTCCTGCTTCAAGTAGATGAGTAGCGAAACTATGTCTAAGTGTATGAGGCGTAACCTTCTTATTTATATTTGCTTTTCTAGCAGATTTTTTAACTATCTGCTGTATACTCCTCGGGCTATATTTTTTATCTCTCTGAGATTTAAAAAGTAAACCTTGTTTTTTAATGCCATACACCTTTAACATATCTTTTAGTTTAGGATGTAAGAATATAACTCTCTCTTTATCTCCCTTAGATGTTTTCATATGAATAATTTCTCTATCAAAATCTACATCTTGCCATCTAAGATTTACCAATTCATCTAAACGTAAACCCGCATAATATAGAAACATTAAAACAAGTTTATGTTTGAGATTCTCTGTTACATCTATCATCCGGGTTATCTCTCCTTTACTTAATACAACTGGCAACCTTGTTTTTTTCTCAGCCAATGGTATATCTTCATCAAATCTTTCCTTGAGTACATTATTATAGAAGAATTTTAAAGCAAAATAAGTATTTCTTATCGTTGATCTACTTTTGTTTGAATAGCTTAATAGGAATTCTCTTGGCGTTTCTTTTGATTTTAGAAATCTTTTTACAACTCCAATGTAGAGTTTACCTGTTTGATAGGAATATTTCCTCAGTTTTATCTCCTCTATGAGTTTACCTATTAACTTGTATCGTTCTTCAGGTGTAAGTTTTTTAATATCTAGCTTCATACATTATTGAATGAGGGATAACAATATAAAACTTCGCTTTAACTCATTTTTAAAGTATTTTGCGAAATACCACTTCGCAAAATACGTGTTATACGCCATGCATCATAAGTCTCTCTTAAGAGGTGTAAGAATATGGATATGAATATAAAAGTCAGTCTCCCTTCTGACGAACAGGGGTTCATAGGAAGAGAGTGCTCCAAATGCTATAAGTATTTTAAAGTAAAATTTGGCACTGGACTTCCTACCTCA
>QMTB01000053.1 GCA_003649845.1 Thermoplasmata archaeon
AAATCTATAGTTGTTGTAGGTGCTCCTACTATTTGCCTCTATAGTGGAATATTGTGTTTTAATAAGAGTAGTTTCTCATATATTTCTCTCTAGATGTATTTAAATAGGTGGAAAGTCAAAGTACTTAGTAGAAATTTTTATTATCTATGCCGTCTGTCTCTACTAATAGAGAGATGGAGATATATCAACAACTATTTGGAGTCACATGATAAAAAAACAATTTCGAAGAGCTATGCAATAGTTATTCTATCTTTATATAATATCTTGAGATTTATAGTAGAAAAAATTCTCCTTCTCATATCGATTTTCTCTTTTTTTGTTCTATAGCAAAAGGTTATGAATCAGAGGGATAAAGATCCACTATATATTCATTATCATTTATATAAATATGTAGATAATGTTTTTCTAACTTTATATTATCACCAATATATGGCGATGAGCTTTCCACATCATAGTAGTATGGATTCCAATTGATTTTTCTTGTTACATTGGGGAAATTAAGGATATCCTTCTCTATACATAAGGTGTTTGTTCCTGCTGTATAGGTAACATTCCAAATTCCATTATGATAGATGTTTTTCAATGTTGTACGTTCTTCTTCTATTTGTTTACAGAAGGCTTCGAAGTCATTATACTCTCTACTGTTCCCAATTCTAAATATAAACCCCGTTTTGATATTATTCTCAATAAATTTCTGTTTATCTCCCTTATAAAGGTATACAGCTAGTCGCCCTACAGTATGCGAGTTATAGAAGTAGCCTTCGTTCATAATCTTGTATATGGGTGTAAAACCATCTATTCCATCTGATGGTAAAATTTGCACTGCTACATAGGTTTGATTCTCTACAATATATAGAATATCATCCTGGGAGATAGTTATTTCACATCTACTTTGAAGTGTCTTTGTAATATCCTCATTATTTAAGTAGATACCATCTACATTTATAGGAAAGAGGACATTAGATGTTATACAATCGCCGATTGCTTTCTGTTCACCTAGATCAAGGTCAAAAAGAATAATTGCAGCATCACGATATTGGAGGGTATTAGATCTTGTATGAATATGAATACCATGAAGTTTCCCTGCGGTGAGTTCGTATGGAATATCATTGTTTGCTACAGTAGGTAGAATGCTAATCAGATCTTTTTCTGTACTAAGTATATCAATGGTAAGTGGTTTGTCACTATTACCATAATATGAGGATGAACCCATGACAAAGCTCTCTCCAATAAACAGATATTCATCTTCTCCATTATCTGGTCCCCATCGATGGTGTAATTCATTTACTTTGGTATATGCTAACGTATACACATAGGATGGAGGAATATATTCTACAGTTGCAGCTCTTCCAATCACGGGGTCTGATTTTGGTTCAATATTAGTAAATCCATACAGCCATAGGTCTCTAGTTATACCTCTTCTGTATCCACTTGGAGAGGTTATTACTTCATAATCTCTACTTCTTGCTCCGCATAGTAGACCGCCATAGCCATACCAGTGAAGAGCAATATCTGTCCAGAGGAAATCCAGCCAGGCCAAAGCCTTTCTTTGAACATTTGGATTTTCTGTTAGTTCTGCTAGGTTACATAAAGAATAATGATCAACTGCATAGTAATTCGGTGAATTGAATTCATGCCATGGATATTTAAGACTAAAATTGATCCATCTATCAAAGGCATCATTCCCCGCAGCAATAGCATCTTCTCTTTCACAGATTTCCCCTCCTACTATAAGTAGAAGAATATATTGAAGAGCAAGATTTGTATGGCCTATAATATCTTCCTTTCCTATCCATGGATACCAATTTTGTAATACTGCATCACATGCTATAGAAAGACTATTTGCTAAATCTCTTTTTGTCTTATTCTTCAATAATTCTGGATGTTTTTTTATTATCCATAGGAGGGGAGGAAAATCAAATATATCAAACTCTGGGTTAGGCCAATTCACAGTATTAGGATGAATATAGCTTCCATAAGCGGGAGAGGATTTATTTGTCTCTTGATGTAGAATTACATTAGCGACAATTTCGTCTACACGATAAGTGTAGATATTCCTATAGGATAGCGCCATTGCATAATATAACACTTCTCTATAACTCCATACATTTCCAAGATTAAGATCCTTTGTAACATCATTGTAAAGATGATTTTTCTCTATATCTTGAATAAATTCATCTAATATTTGCTCTCGTCTTTCCTTTACATCTACCTGGAAACGATAGATAAAAATTTGAAGGATCCCATTCTCATCTTCCCGAATATATGAAATTTTTCTTCCATCTGGAGACCATCTAGGACTGTAATGATGAACAGGAGAAGTTGTTAATCGTCTCTCTGTCCCACCATTTGAGGAAATTATATATAACTGTTGAAATACATCGGATCGTGTATATACAATCCACCCTCTATTTGGAGATATCTGAGGATTTCCATGGGTAAACGGTGTGTGTGTTAGAGGAATTTCATAGAAACTATTTACATGTTTTTTATAAATCTGGGATTTTAGAATATTTCCTTGCCCCATTTTATACTTATATACTAGCCATTCTCCATCTACTGAAATATCTGGTTCTCCGTGTACTCCAGGAATATAGGTGATGGGGGTTTCTTTCCCTCCAGTAACTGGAATTCTATATAATTGCCATCCAAGCAAAGTTTGTTTCTGATAAATAATCCATTTGCCATCCGGACTCCAGGTTGGAGAATAATGATGATTGTTGTCAAATGTAAGAGGAATCTCTTCTCCTCCCTTGGTAGAGATTTTATAAATCTGATAATGATTATATTTACCTATACGAATATACACAATCCATTCACCATCAGGAGAGAATGTAGAGGAGAAATGATCTACAGGTTCATTTGTCAGTATAGTTTCTTTTCTTTCATCAACATTTATCAAGCACAGTTGATAACCCCCATCTTTTTTTTCTTCGCAAACAATCCATTTACCATCTGGAGACCATGCAGAGGATGAAATTACTCTATGGTAAAAAGAAGTGTTAGTGAGTGGAATCTCCTCACCGCTAATGATATCTAATATGTATATTTCTTGGAAACCTATGGAATTATTTCGATGATAACATAATTTTAGACCATCTGGAGACCACTGTGGAGTACCATGATCAAAAGGTGAAAATGTAAGTTGCTCCTCCTCATCCACTATTATATCATTTGTAATTTGCGAACGGTTTATTGATTGTAATAGACTCCAAGTGTTAGAGGAAAGGAATAAACCCACTAATAGTATTGTTAGCAAACCTCTTCCATTCATTTTCATCTCACTTATTTCATTCAAAGTGGATAGTTTTTTATTAGGAGTTAAAGAATAGAGAAAGGGTTTTTCCTTTCATTATCTCCCTCTGGTAAACCTAGAGGAACCCAAGAAGACCATATCTTCTGAGGAGGTAGAAGAATAACAGGTATAACAGAGAAATCTTTGTTATCTTCAGTATTTACAATTTGAATGTAATCACTATATCTTTCTTCCTCATCTGGAGCAACTAATGAAACTTCCACTATTATACTATTTCCAGATGTAAGATTATTGCCAGAGAGTGGAGTAAAAGTCCATTCACCCCAATCTGGATATGAGACTACCCGCCAACTAAGTTCAGAATTTATCGCTCCAATATTTTTAATGACAAAACTCCCCATAAGTATCTCACCTGGTTTTACATCCTTCCACACTAGCTCTCCATCGCAATCCAAGTCAGAATCAGATGGACCTCCATACCAGAGAGTGATATTCATGTCATGTTCACGTTTTTCTCTTGCTTGTTTATATACCTCTTTTATACCGTCTAAGAATTCATTATAAAGTTTATCTCTCCACGGATCATATACTCCCCAGTTCATATATCGGCTGCATCTTCTCCATATCTGCCACCATGGTGCATATTGAGGACCATGATCACAAGCAGCATGCATAAACAATCCTAACCCTCCGTTTTTAACGATGGAATCGATTGTTATACCCATCATGCGAACTCTTTCACTTTGATTATCCACCTGGGGATAAATAGTGGAGGTATAACGCTCATATAAGTCATACCTATGGCCTTCTTCAAGACTTTTTTCTCTCTCATAGCGATTAGCCTGAAAACCTGTTTCCGATAGCATTACAGTAACGGATTTATTAGTCTCTGCAGAGAGAATATCCTCATACATTTTTAGTTTAGGTCCAATTTGTCTTGCTTCTTCTTCACTATAGAGATAATCATTTATACATATAACATCGACCCCTGCTTCAATATCATAGAGGAATGCATCTCTCATAATCTGGGGACTCATCCACTCCCATGCATCCTCCATAAGAGCAGCAGCATATTTATTGGAAAATATCAACCAATGTGGAGCATATTCTTTTATTGCAGAGACCATGACATCGATGAATCTATTATGGGCTGCAATCCATTCATCCTTACTTATATTGAGATCTCGCCAATGCCAGAAGATTTCGTTTTCTAGAAAACATCCTATGCAAAGAGGGTCATCTCTCAGTTTATCAGAGACTTCTTTAACTCTTTCTCTAGCTTTCTCCACCCACTCCTCTGTCATTATTTCCTCCCATGAATATTCTGGAGGCCAACCCTCCTTGGGTTCCACATCAAAGCAATATATAAACGGCATCTTATTGTAGCAGGCACTATCCATACCGAGAGCTGTGTATCCAGCATCTAGTAGTATATCAGTGAATTTCTCTGTTATTTCCTGCCAAGGATTTTCCTCTGATAGCTCACCTAGAAATCGAGAGAGACCATTTTGGGAGCATTCACTCTCCCAGTTACTTGGATGAAGGTATTGTACACCAAATAACATCATGTAACTACCAGATAATGAACCTAGCCGATCATCTACGGGTGCTTTTAGAACAGTACAATTATTCTTCTTTACTAACTCCCATCCTTGTTGTATTATTCCATTTTCTATTCCTAAACTAGTAATCATTGTATTGTCAATTGTTGAGAGAGGGTTTCTAATATAGTTTCCTAGATTAAACAAGGTCATTGGATTTATGCCTATGAGAAATACCACACAAAAGATTAAATATTTTTTATAAATCTTATTAAATTTTAATAGTTTATTATTTCTTCTCATTTCTCTTCACCTCCACAAAGTTAAATCATCCTATTCTCCATACCATAATACTATCATTTGTACTACTACCATCAATATCATAGGCTGATACTGTGATTTTATATCTTCCAAAAAGAGGTTCATTCCACGTCCATTTGTAGGGTTCCTTCTCATCAGTGGATTTTAGCTTATTATCTATATAGAATTCTACTTTGAGAATCTCTTCACTGCTGGTAACATAGGTTTCTATTGTTATACCACCAACTATAATAGTTTCTCCAACGCAAATTATTGGTTTATTGAAAAGATAGAGCCAGTTTTCTTTTGGTTTAATTATTTCTATGGAGAGAAACGGATTCTCTGAGATTTTGAAGACTTTTGTCTCTTTTCCTTTAATAGTATCATGAACGATAATATTGCCATTCTCATATTCATACGGTATAGTGGTGTCAGATAACAATTCTAATAAATGTATTTTTTCCAAACCAAGTTTTTCTGCTTCAATAAGGAAGGTATAATCTTTTGTTACACTGTCATTATTTCTTACGGTAAAGTATATGGTTGTTCCTTCACCGAATCGTTCGACAAATATTTTTTCATCATTTGTCTTTGCATATGTCAGAGGCTCCCATCCAGCAAGTTGTAATTCGTCAATTATTGGGATAGTTTTTTGGTAGAGCGGCCTTGCTTTCTCATAATCCTTGCATTGTTGGAAGAAATCGTCTTTCATAATTGGATAGATTCCATAGAATATACTTTCATTGATGTATTCCTCTACATATGGCATGATTATTCGACCTTTTTCATCCCACATCTCCCCACACTGAAATGCCATTACAAAACGATGGTACCCCATGCTCCTTCTATAATTCAACTCGATATCATTGAAATTCCATCTCGTTGTAGAGATCATCTCAAATGGAAGAGCTGCTAGATAGGGAAATCCAAAAGATGAGATACCTCTATCGATACAGTTCCCTGTAATTCTCGCATTAGGTTGGTTCTCTTCAAGCCACTCAGATAGGTGATGTAGATATTCTATCATTGGATTCATCGCTGGTATACCTGGTTTGAAGTTATTAGGGCTGTAGGTTAATGGATAGTCTGTGTATTTGAAGCGTGAGGAGTTCATATCTATAAATTTTAGCCGATTCATGAAATTATCTAGTTCAACACCATTCAAAATAGCGCCATATCTCTCAGCGTTTTCAAAGGCAGGTATTATACAAATATTCATCATTATATTTGCTATGTTGAGACCAGGTAATTCTGGATCTGTATTTAATGGAAATTTTCCTAGCCATTTATCTGGTGCCCATCCAGGTCCCCATAATATAGCCGCAAGTATAGTATCACCATTAATGTCGCTGATAGTTGAGTTTTTAGCACCTATTGCTTTTGCCCTTACTAGGTAGCTTCCATTTTCTGCATAGTAATCTATTAGATTAAGGAATTCCTCATAGTTGGGAGAGGGACTCATTTTAGACTGTAGAGATTGTGGCTCAAATTCAGATGGAAGAGTATATTCACACGTGTAGATATTCTTTTTATTGAGTTCTGATAGATACTTTGCATAGTTGTCATCATAGAAATGACCTTGAACGAATCTTATTCCAAAATCAGCAAGATCTCCAGAAGCATTGAACCAAAAATCTGAACCTAAATTTTTTTCGAAATACTCGGGGAAGAATCTATAATACCTATCCAAGGCACTACGGAAACTCCATTCTGGATCACATTTGTAGAGATAAATAGTAAAGTTAACAACATTGAATTTAGTAAGAGGAGATAATCCAAGACTGAATGATATTCCAAATTTATCCAAATTAGTATCATAGAAGATCCTGAAAATCCTTGGTTTTGATAGAGGAATAGCGATTGATAAACCAATATCTTTATTTGTTATCGCTGATGTAGGATAAACCGATAACGGTAGATAACTACTTTCATCGGCATTTACCACCATTTCATATAATCCATCCTCTATCTCCCGTTGATTTCTTATATCATCCCACCATAACCAACCACTAGCATTTATCGGTAATAGAAAATAAACATCTAATGCTCTCTCCTGCTGTTGACTATTCTTTATCTCCCCATTTATCTCTATATATTCTCCCCTAGATTCATAGGTTACTCTAAAACCTAGGTCTTCAAAGGATCCATCATAGACGAGATAATCGTCTATTTGTTTTAATGCACCTGTTACTGGCCTCATCTTTGTTTCATCTGGCATCTCATAGAAAACTATATCATCAAACCAAACACTATTTCTCTCTACACCTGGTACACTCATATCCTTTGGACCATTAAAAACAAGCATTAACTCTGCTTCTACTGCATCCTCTGGTGATATAATGATTTTTGAAAACTGTTTCCAAGAATATACCGTACGTTGAATCTGTAATTCTTCTTGACTTATCTTCTCACCCTGAGTATTATAGAAGATACAATAAACATATACAGATAATACCCACCATTCCTCAAGAAAACCGAAGTCATCCATTACAAATAATGAAAGGCGATACTCCACATCACCTTTAACATTTATTGGAGAAGAAATATATATCATTTGACTAGGTTTATTTGAAGAATATGCAGACATTTTCAATGATTTATCTCCAGAATAAATATTTTCTTCATCTAAAAATATATCTCCAGATCCTTGCAACACATAACTCCTCCATCCATCTGCTACACCATCATTATCATCATCTATCTCAAAATCAGGGTTATAAACAAGATTCTCTATATCATAGTCCACTGTGAAATCTCTTATCCAAAAAGCTGGAGAGACTTTCTTAACAAGCTCCAGATTATCTATTTGGAGATTTTCTATACATCCACTCTCATCTAGGGAAATAGAGAGACCATCGGTTGTGGAGACCTCATATTTACCATCTAGGCCTCGTACATTTATCTGAGAAAACAAGAAGAGTATCAAAAGACAAACGACGCTTATTTTCCCTATACCTGACATGTTATTTCACCTTTTAGATTCCTCAGTTAGTGTATAATTGTTATTGGAATCTATAATTTATAAGATTACACCCAATTTTTTCCCAAATGTTTCCCAAATAGGCATTTCAATGAAGTTACATGAAAACATCAGTTGTCCTTGTTTTTTATTTTTTCCTCTTTAGAAAATTAGTTGTTCTCATGAGAGGCGAATCGAGGTAGATAGTTAAGATGGAACAAAAAGTGATTCATAAAAAAAAATATTAAATCAAAACTTTTGCAGTTTTACTAACCCTCTCCTAAACTCATCTGTTCCTTATAATTTTTCATAAGGTTCTTCAATACCCATTTTTTCAACAATTTACACGCAGTACCAACTGCGTGTGCCCC
>QMTB01000054.1 GCA_003649845.1 Thermoplasmata archaeon
GAGAGGATCTATATATATATAGGATAAGGAGATTGCAACTATTATTATAGATGCTCCTAGAGATGCAATTATATTAAAACCTTTCTTCCAAGGTATTCTATTTGAAACATATTTTATAAGATAGATTAATGATAAAAATAATATGGCATATAGAAATGGGAAAACTTGACTTATAATTTTATCTATATTATAGGTATTCTCCACCCATGGGTTTAAACCTAGCTTGTATTCCTCTAAATTGGTTAAACCATCTTTATCATAATCTTCCAATGCATCCTCTAGATCCTCAGGGTTTAAATAAAATTTCTCCTCCCACCAGTTAGGTATACCATCATTATCTATATCATTAACATCTATTGTAATCCAAAAATATTTGGGTGTAGAAGAAATCCTAACACCATTTTCATATACAACTGTTATAAAAAAACTGTATTTACCAGATTCATTAAAGTAACTATAGTTTATATATACACCTATTTCATTCCAAATCATAGGTTTTATAAATTCTATACCTCTAGGTGAGATGATATCAACAAATATGTTTCTAATATTAATAGGATCAATTATACAATAGAATTTAACATATCTATATTCTTCTTGTATAGAAGGTGTAACATCAAAATATTGGATTTCCTGTGATGATACTGTTACATTGGATACAATAGTTAACATTATAATAAAAGGTATTACACCTTCTTTCCTCCCAATGTTTTGCATACCCCCGTACCCTTCTAGAATCTATAAACCAAACACATATTTCTATTTGTCGATTTTGAATAAAAATTAGATTTTGATAAAAATCATAGGATAATACCCATAAACTATAAAATAGGTTTTAGATTACCGTAAAGAGATGAAACCAGTTATAGATGAAACTAGTTATGTTGCTCCTACAGCTGCTATAATAGGTAATGTAAAAATCGGTAAAAACTGTTGTATATTCCCAGGAGCTGTTATAAGGGGAGATGAAAACACTATAACTATTGATGATGGATCCAATGTTCAAGATTGCTGTGTTATACATGTAGATAGAGATCATAAAACAGTTATAGGTAAAAATGTAACCTTGGGACATGGCGCGATAGTACATGGTGCAACTATTGAAGATAACTGTATAATAGGGATACATTCAACTATTTTAAATGGAGCAGTTATAGGTAAAGGTTCTATTATAGGTGCAAATGCTCTTGTTACAGCAGATGCTGTTATTCCACCTAATAGCCTAGTATTAGGAGTACCTGGAAAGGTTGTTAAACAAAATGAGGAATATGAGAAACAAGCTATAGAAAATGCAAAGGTGTATCAGAGGTTAACAAAAGAATATAAGGAAGATAAATTCTATTTTTATCCATAAAGTTTCCTTAGTTTCTCTCTAGTATAGTTTAGTAAACCACCTGCTTCTCTTATAGCTAGAATTTCTTTTGGAAGAGGTGGAAAAGAGAATTCTTTATCTCCCACTGTTATCCTGCCTTTATCTATATCAATTGATATTTTATCTCCTGGTTTATATGCTTTTACTGCCTCTGCTGATTCTATAAGTAGTAGACCTTGGTTTATAGCAGCTCTATAGAATATCCTAGCGAAACTCTCTGCTATAACTGCTTTTATACCAACTGCTTTTAACCCTACAACAGGTTGCTCTCTAGAGCTACCGCAGCCAAAGTTTTTACCAGCTACGATGATATCTCCAGGTTTAACTTTTCTAGCAAATTCTGGATCTAAATCTTCTAGTAGATGTGGTTTTATCTCATCAGGTGTACTACATGTATAAGTATATTTACCTGGAAATAACATATCCGTATTTATATCATCTCCATATCGCCATATTCTCATAAATCTACCTCCCTGGGATCTGTAATTCTACCATATAATGCTGATGCTGCTACAGTTGCAGGGCTAGCTAGATATATCTCTGCTTCTTTTGAACCCATTCTACCTTTGAAATTTCTATTTGCAGTGCTAATACATCTCTCACCAGGTGCAAGTACACCTTGATGTGCTCCTAAACATGGTCCACAACCTGGTGGTAGTAGTATACCGCCTGCTTCAATAAGAGGTTGCATAACTCCTGTTTCCAATGTCTTCTCTAAAACACTTTTAGATGCTGGTAATAATAGTAATCTAACATCAGGATGAATCTTTTTATCCTTTAGGATCTTAGCTGCTACTTGAAAATCAGAGTAACGTCCATTTGTGCAGGTTCCTATTAAACATTGTTGTATATCTATATCCTCTAGATCTTTAACAGGTTTAACATTATCAACAGTATGTGGACATGCAACCATTGGTTCTATCTCATCTAAATTGTATTCCAAGATTTCCATATAACTTGCATCTTCATCAGGATATACCGGTGAATATGCAGATGATGGTACACCTATAGAATCTAGATATCCTCTAGTTATATCATCAAATGGAAACACAGCGTTTTTAGCTCCCATCTCAACACCCATATTTGCCATAGTGAATCTATCTTCTATTGAAAACTGAGAGATATCACCATGGAATTCAACAGAACAATAAGTTGCACCAGAAGCAGTTATATCACCTATTATATAGAGTATTACATCCTTTGCATAAACATTATCACTAAGTTTTCCTTTTAAAATCATTTTAATACTCTGAGGAACCTTCAACCATGTTTCACCTGTTAATAGTAGAGAAGCTGCCTCGGTTCTATCTATACCAGTAGAAAAAGCATTTACTGCACCATAAGAACAAGTATGAGAATCACTTCCTAATATCAATGAACCAGGTAAAGCCAATCCTTTCTCAACTACAACTTGATGACATATACCATTACCTGCATCAAAGAAATGAGTTATATGATACTTTTTTACAAATTCTCTAATCTTCTTATGGTTATCAGCGGTTTTCTCAGAAGATGCAGGTACTACATGATCAATTACAATGATAGATAGATCAGATGAGAAAACACCATGTCTCTCTAACTCTTCCTTTATCTTCTGTATAATAGCAGCAGTGTTATCATGGGTTAATAGATGATCAGGTTTTACTGTAACAATCTCTCCAGGCATAGTTTCCTTTTTACCACTATATTTAGCAAGTATCTTCTCAGCAAAGGTCATACCCATAGATGGTAAGCCTCCTTTTCTAAATCAATTTTTTAGAAGGTGAAAACATAATATATTTTATTAAACTTCTCAATTGGAATTAAGACATTTAAGATTTTTTATGGGAAAGAAATATAACTATAGGTATGTATATAATGATTGGTGACGGGGATTGGTGGATATGGAAACTAGATACACCCTAGGTGTAGCAGGCGTTATAGAGGCTTTACTATTAGTAGCATTAGTAGCAGTTATCATCTCTACTATACAACTCGTCTATATACCAGATATAATGGAGCAGAAGGAAGCAGATCATATGGATGATGTAGAAAATCAGTTTTCAGATCTCAAAGCTACTATTGATCTACAGATTATCCTTCAAAGGGATGTACCTATCTCATCAACTATAACCCTTGGTAGTAAAGAGTTACCCTATTTTGTTACTGCAAGAACAATTGGAGAGATAGAGATCATTGGTAATACAAGTAGTAGAATTGAAACAGATTTCATATCAAATATCCCTCTTACATCAATTAAATATCAAGCTATAAATGCCTATTATATTGATCAAGCATATATATTGGAAGGAGGAGGAGTGATATTAAAACAGTATAATGGAGAAACGATGAAGATAGACCCTGTTTTATCCTTTCAAAATATGACAAATGAGATTAGAATCAACTGGGTTATACCACAATTTGTAACTGTAGTAGGTAAAAACTATACTGAGGGATATAAAACCACTTATATTAGAACAAACTATACAAGCGAAACAACATATGAAGGACAAACTAGTTTTATAAAGATATATACAAACTATTTAAATGCATGGAATTCCTCTCTGAATAGGATATTTGATGAAGCAGTAAGAAATGGATATATAAATATATATAAGAATCCTACATCGAATCCAGAATATGTTTATATAACACCTGGTAGTAAAAACATCTATGTTACATTCACCGTTGCTAGAATAGGTGCTCAGATAGGACCTGGAGCGGTTCTATCATAAAAGAAGGGTGATTTTAACATGTTTGAAGAAATTAATCAACAAAATGATATCATAAATGAACGCTCATCTATCCTAAAAACAGGTATAGACGGATTAGATGAATTATTTATAGATAAAGGTATACCAAGGGGTAATATCATACTTATAGCAGGTGGCCCAGGTACTGGTAAAAGTATTCTATGTAGACAGATATGTTATAACCATGTATCACAGGGTCATCCTTGTATGTATGTAAGCTTCGGAGAGGATAAAGATAGAATAATTAGAAGTATGAAACATTTCGGATGGGATGTAGAGTTATATATAGAACAGGGTATATTTTTGATACAGAAGATTAATCCTCTAGATGTTCTAAGAATGAAGTTTGGATCACTAGGTGGCTCTGGATCTGCAACTGAGATTTCATATAAGATAAAACCATTGATAATACCTAAAGATTTTCATCCGGAGATAATAGTAGTTGACTCCCTAACCGCTATAGTTGCTGCTTCTATAACGAAGGAGAAGAACCAGAGGATATATCTACAGCAGTTATTCACATTTTTTGAGGAAACAGGAGCAACTTCTTTTCTCATAGCTGAAACAGATCCTATACCAACTAGGTTTAGTGAATCAGGTATAGAAGAGTTCCTTGCTGATGGAATCATAGTTCTATACAATCTTATCAATGGAGAGAGAAGAGAAAATGCTATTGAGATTTTAAAGATGCGATATGGAAAATATGAGAAAAAAATTGTTTCCCTTGATATAACTACCCAGGGAATTCTAGTTCATCCTGATAAACCATTAAACCTGCCTTTACTTTCCTAGGAATCTAAAGGGTTCTGTATCCTTATTGATCTTCCTTGCACCATAGCGGAGTATATTTTCTTCAATCTGTTTTACTTGATATCTAGATAGACCTGTTCGTCTGAGAATGAGGTTGTCATTCTCATCATAGATCCTTAAGCTCCCCTCTTCTGAACATGTAATTGCCTTGAAGATTTTTCCGTCCTGCAACCAAATCCAAATGCAGGTTTGTTTTATTACCATGGAGACACCAAATTATACTTCCATGCAATATATTTTTATTTCACTTAATATATAAATATTTCTTTTTTTTCAAGATTTTTAAAAAATTCTTATAAATTAAATGTGTATGGATTAGATAAAAAAACCAAGACTTTATCTATATTCGTTGAATATCTAGTTATATGTCAAATATCTTCTTTAATTGACCTAAATATTAGACAAAGAACCTTCATCTTATCAAGGAAACCGTGATACTATGACCAATTTAGAAAAAGCAAGAATTTATGAAGAATAGGAAGCATAATATAACACTATTGATATTACTATATCTGGATGGAGATGGATATACTACAGGAATCTAAGATAATTAGAAGAATAAATACAGGTATAAAAGAATTAGATGAACTATTATATGGCGGGCTACCTGAGAGATCTATCACACTAGTTTCTGGTCCACCAGGATCGGGAAAAAGTATACTATGCTTCCAATTTCTATACGAGGGTATTAAAAATGGAGAACAAGTATTATATCTAAGCTTAGATAAAAAGGAGAAGGGGGTTATACTGCAAGCTAAAGCAATCGGTTTTGATTTCCAGCCAGCTATAGCAAAGGGAAAAGCAAAGTTTCGATATCTAAACATAAATAAGAAACAGGTATATGAAACAATGACGAATGAGATAATGGAGGGAAACTACACTAGAATAGTTTTAGATTCGATAACACCATTATCAGAAATGCCATTATATGTAGATGAAAGAAATAATTCTTCGCCTTATACCTATACCTATACAGGCTCTATAGATGCAGAAGAAACTATATTAACTGGTCCCACTAGACGTAGACATCTTAGATTTATAATAACAGCTTTAGAATCAACAGATGCTACATCTATTATAACATCAGAACTACCATTTGGAAGCCCATATCTCTCAAGAGATGGTATATCAGAGTTTCTAGCAGATGGAGTGATACTATTAAACTATGATCCGACGATGGATAGGAGAAAGCTATCAGTTATAAAGATGAGGAATACCAAGCATACTTTGAAACCACAGAATATTCAGATAGGATACGGTGGCATACAATTCGTTTAGAGAATCCATGATAAAATATACCCCGCCAAAAACATTGAGAGGACTTTTCATCACTCACTATGCACCACTATTATTGATAATAATGATTGGACCGCAAACAGCTTTTTTAAAAGTATATATGCTCCCTACGCCATGGCTTCTAACTATCTCAATTGGTCTAATAATTTTTTTAACTGGAGCTATACTATATTTTAAATGGGAGTATTTCTGGTATAAAACCTATAGAGGACAGCTGGTAACAACAGGTATATTTAGATATATAAGGCATCCTCATTATACATCTATTCTTATAATAGGATTTGGATTAGCATTATTCTTCTATTCACTACTAGCATTGATATTAGCAATCGTAGCGATACCAATAATGATATGGAGTATATTAGATGAAGAGAAATATTTGATAAAAGAATACGGCGATGAATATAGAGAATTCATGAAGAAGACACCGTGGAGGATGATACCTGGGGTATTCTAGATTCTTTTAATATCTCTAGAAGCTATAACATTGACACCTGTACCACATATATTTCTATAAACTATATCACCATATTGTATAGGTGCTTCAACTATTATATTTGAAAGAATTTCAATTGCATCAAATAATAGATTTTTAGGGATCTCCTTCTCTGTTCTCACAGGTAAAACAGGATGTATACCTTTTTTAACAGCAACAGTAGTAGTAAGTATCCTCATAGGTTTCTCCATCTCCTCTATAGCATATCTCCTCCCTACTTCGCATTCATAACCTTCTATCTTCAATCCACCTTCTTCTTTTTTAATATCTATACTGCAACTTAGAGGACACTTTATACATGTAATCTTCATCTCTCCACCCCAACGGTTAAATTCCCATAGAAACCCTTCAATGTAAACCTTATCTTCTCCATAACAGCAGGTTTAACAATCCTTCTCTTAGTCTCATAGATGATATTATCATTTGGATCTCTAACATAAATTTTTGCATCCCGAATAATATTCTTCACCCTTAAATATAATGTAACATCTTTAGAGTCTTCTCTAATAAACTGCGGTACAACACGATCTATACCTCTACCTCTAAAAACAGGTATCCTCCTAGTTTGATTAAGTATACCTTTCGCATAGAAAGATGCATATCTTCCAGCGATTTCACCTGTCAATGTAACATCATCTACTAGATCATAAACTTGCACAACATTTCCACAGGCAAAGAAACCAGGTATCATAGTTTCCATATAGTTATCAACAAAAGGTCCACCTGTTACTGTATCTATAGGTATACCTATCTCTTTAGATAACTCATTTTCAGGTATCAAACCAACTGCTAGTATAAGAGTATCGCAAGGTATAAACTGTTCTGTACCTTTGATAGGTTGAAGATTTCCATCTACCTTTGCAACTGTTACACCTTCTACTCGTTTTAATCCATGAATATTTACAACAGTATGAGAAAGATGTAATGGTATATTATAATCCTCTAAACATTGCACTATATTCCTCGGTAAACCATTTGGAGAAGATTGAATCTCATATACTCCTATGACCTCTGCTCCTTCAAGTTTAAATCTACGAGCCATTATAAGCCCTATATCACCAGAGCCTAGGATAACAACTCTTCTACCAGGCAATATACCATCTATATTGATTAAACGCTGGGCTGTTCCAGCCGTATATATACCAGCTGGTCTATATCCAGGTATTAAAATCTGATTCCTAGTTCTCTCTCTGCAACCCATAGCAAGTACAACTGCCTTTGCTTGAATCTCTAATAATCCCTCTCTACTGATAGCTATAATCCTTTTATCTTTTTTAATATCTATAACAGTAGTTTCTAGTTTTACATCAACTGGTAGATCCTCTATTTTATCTATAAAAAATTGTGTATACTCTGGTCCAGTAAGCATTTTTTTAAATATAAAATTACCAAAACCATCATGTATACATTGAGGTAGAACACCTCCAAGTTCATCATTTCTATCTAAAAGTATAACCTTAGAGTTTTCTGCTGCTTTAATAGCAGCTGCTAAACCAGCAGCACCACCACCTATTACTGCTACATCTACCTCTAACATTCCTCCAACCCCTCTCTGGTTCTACCTGTAAATAGATAGGAACCTTCATTCTCTTTAACGATCTCTTCCACTGGTATACCTGTTTCTCTAGATATTATCTTTACAACTCTAGGTAGACAGAAACCTCCTTGGCATCTACCCATACCAGCTCTAGTACGTCTCTTTATAGCATCAATAGTATA
>QMTB01000055.1 GCA_003649845.1 Thermoplasmata archaeon
CCTGTATAGAGGTAGTGTTAAATGTTACGATTTTCTAATGATTTTCTTTACCACCTTCATTGTATAATCTAGATTTTCATAGGAATAGTTGAGTGGATATTTTATACTTCTACCTCTTTTCTCTTATCGCCTAGATGCACTTTTTTATCTCTTCGATCATCGATCTTTAACTCTGTTATTACTCTTCGTGCACCTGCTTTAAACATTGCTTCATGTGATTCTTTAACAACATCAAAGAGGGTATCTATATCTGGTGCTTCTATTATTGTTGACATATCGTTAACTTGAAATTTGATGTTATCATTCTGTTTAAGGGTTTTTAACACCTCTTTAACATATTTATGCAAGCTAATACCTACATCCAATGGGGAAATACTAAGTTGAGCCAACACCATGATTACCATCTGATAGATTTATTGTTTATTATCTCTTCGATGGTTGAAATTTGGGATTATTAGATGTTAAAATTAATAATTATCCTCTCTAAGACTTATCATATATACATTATATCAGATATAAACAAAAAATATTTGATATATAAAACATGAAAGATAACAATTGTTAATTAATATATTTATTCCTATTGAATTGTTTGTAATGAAGAAAATAATAAGTATACATTATTTTATTACGGAGTGGGAGGCAACTCCTCCTATAATTTGTAAACCATCTGAAAGAACTTGACAGCATCAGATAAATAAAGAGGTAAAGATAATGGCTAAGAAAAAAAAATTGCAGTTCGCTCTTTATTGGGCTGCTAGTTGTGGAGGATGTGAGATAGCCGTCTTAGATATAAATGAAAAGATTCTAGATGTTATACAACATGCAGACATATTATTCTGGCCAGTTGCAATGGATACAAAATATAGTGATGTTGAAGCAATGAAGGATGAAAGCATAGATGTATGTTTCTTCAATGGAGCTATTAGAAATTCAGAAAATGAGTATATGGCAAAATTATTGAGAAAAAAATCCAAGATACTTATAGCATTTGGATCTTGTGCAGCAGATGGTTGTATACCAGGATTAGCAAATGTATCTAATAGAGAAGAGGCCTTCAAAACTATCTATCTAGATAATCCTTCTACAGATAATCCAGATAGAATTCTACCAAAAACATCGATGGAAGTTGAAGAAGGTGAATTAGATTTACCAGAATTTTATGATACTGTGAAAACCCTTGATCAGGTTGTAGATGTAGACTACTATATTCCTGGCTGTCCTCCTCCAACTAAATTGATCTCAGATGCTATTGATGCTATAGTTGAGGATAAACTACCTCCCAAAGGTTCTGTTCTAGCTCCTCTGAAATCGGTATGTGACGAATGTCCTAGGGAGCGATCAGAGAAGAAGATAAAAGAATTGAAGAGAGTATATGAAGTTGATTATATAGATCCAAACACCTGTCTCCTAGAACAAGGTATAATATGTATGGGTCCTGCAACAAGAGGCGGTTGTAGTGCAATATGTTTAGAGGCAAATATGCCTTGTACCGGCTGCGGAGGCCCAACACCTAACTCTCTTGATCAAGGTGCAAAGATGATATCTGCACTTGCATCAGTACTTGGAATAGAAAATGAGGAAAACATGAGCGAAGAAGATATCGATAAATTAATCGATCAAATTAAGGATCCAATAGGAACTTTCTATAAATATACTCTACCACGTTCAATTATCAACAGGAGGATTATGAAATGAAAACGGTTTTAATTGATCCTATAACTAGATTAGAAGGTCATGGTAAGATAAGTATTTTCTTAGATGACAATGGCAATGTAGCAAATGCATACCTTCAGATACCTGAGCTTCGAGGTTTTGAAAGATTCTCACAAGGTAGAAGAGCTGAGGATATGCCACAGATTACCTCTAGGATATGTGGTGTATGTCCAGTGGCACATCATATGGCTTCAGCAAAAGCATTAGATGATGCTTTTAACGTTGAACCTACATCTACTGCAAAAAAAATAAGGGAATTAATGTACTGTGGGTATGTCATATACGATCATATACTCCATTTCTACTTCCTAGGTGGACCAGATTTTATTGTGGGTCCAGATGCCCCACCGGATAAAAGAAATATATTTGGGGTAATAGAGAAAGCAGGTATAGATATTGGTAAAGAAGTTATCAAACATAGGGCATTTGGACAAAAAATCACTGCAATAATCGGAGGTAAGGCAACACATCCAGTATGTGGTTTGCCTGGGGGCGTTTCTAAACCTATCTCTAAAGAAGAACAGAAGGAGATAGAATCAATGGCTGAATCCTGTGTCAATTTTGCAAAATTAAGTTTAAAATTATTCGACGATATAGTTTTGAGCAACAAAGAATATGTAGATATGATACTAAGTGATCCATATACTCTAAATACATATAACATGGGTTTAGTTGATGAAAATAATAAACTAAATTTTTATGATGGAATGATTAGAGTTACTGATCAAAAAGGTAAAGAATTCCTGAAATTTGATGTCAAAGATTATTATAAGCATATTGTTGAACATGTTGAAGAATGGAGTTATGTAAAATTCCCTTATCTCAAAAAAATAGGGTGGAAAGGTTTCAAAGATGGAGAAGATAGCGGTATATATAGAGTTGGTCCTCTTGGTAGACTCAACGCCTGTGAAGGTATGGCTACTCCACTCGCGGATAAAGAATATAAACGTTTCTACGAAACATTAGGTGGTAAACCTGTGAATTCTACCCTCTCCTTCCACTGGGCTAGATTGATAGAGTTATTATACGCTTCTGAAAGAGCATTGGAATTAATTAGAGACCCTGAGATAACTTCAAAGGATATCAGGAACCCTGTTGGAGAGCCTGATGAAGGGTTTGGAGTAGTTGAAGCAGCTAGAGGTACATTGATTCACCACTATAAACTTGATAAAAATGGTCTCATAGAGAAGGCAAATTTGATTGTAGCTACAACTAACAATGCTGGTGCTATAAATATGTCTATTAGGGATGCTGCAAAAGGTGTGATTAAAAACGGTAAAATAGATAATGGCTTGCTAAACAAAGTAGAGATGGCTTTTAGAGCCTATGATCCTTGTTTTGCTTGTGCTACACATACCATGCCAGGCGGTATGCCAATGGAAATAAAAATCTATAACCATAAAGGCGAGATAATAGAGACTCTAAGACAAGGGTGAAATAGGTTGAATAAAACTATAATAATAGGAGTTGGAAATCCTATTCTAGGTGATGATGCCGTAGGTATAGAGGTGGTTAAAAATTTAAGGAATAAGATAAGTAATCCTTCTATAGATATAGTAGAGGCATATACGGGTGGATTTAATTTATTAGATATGTTTATAGGATATGAAAAAGCGATAATAATAGACGCTATAGTATCAGCAGATTCTGCAGGAGAGGTTAAAAAAATTAATTTAAATGAATTACCTAAAAATCATTCTTGGAATCCACATGCTGTCTCCCTCTATGAAGCTCTAAGATTAGCTGAGAAATTAGGAGAAGATAGGATTCCAAAGGAGATTATCGTATTAGCTGTTATGATACCATCTATACAACTAGAGTTTAGAGAAGGGTTAAGTAGTATTGTTAGAGAGGCTATTCCAAAAGCAATAGATGAAACTTTAAGAGAGGTGAATAATTGAATATGGGAGATAATTTTGAACCAAACATAGTTGGATTTCTATGTAACTGGTGTAGCTATGCTGGAGCTGATCTAGCTGGTACAAGTAGACTCAAATATCCAGCTAGTGTAAAAACCATTAGAGTAATGTGCTCTAGTAGAGTAGACCCAGTTTTTATACTTAAAGCTTTAAAAGATGGAGCAGATGGCGTATTAATAGCAGGTTGTCACCCTGGAGACTGTCACTATCAAAATGGAAACTATAAAGCAAACCGCAGAGTAAAATTATTGAAAAAATTATTAGATGAGCTAGGTTTAGAACCAGAGCGTATTAGATTTGAATACATCTCTGCGTCTGAAGGCAAGGAATACGCTGAATTAGTCAATGAGTTCACTGAGGGGATAAGGAAATTAGGTCCGAATCCATTAAAATGAGAGATATTCTTCAGATAAGGTGAATAAATTTATGGAGTCATCCATTAAAAAGATGAATAGAGAAGATTGGGCTGATTTTATAAATAATTTGATTAATAATTCAACTTATGAGGTTATAGGGGTTAAAGCAAAGGGTAAAAGATTTATCTTTGCTCCTCTAGAGTCGGCAGATGAACTGAGATTAGACTATGATACTACTATTCTGCCACCAAAAAAATACTTTCTACCACAATATGAAAATCTACTGAGTTTTGATTTATCTAAACAGTCTGTTAATATAGAGATGAAAGAAGAGAAAAGGATAATTATAGGGGTACATCCGTATGATATAATAGCGCTTCAACAGA
This sequence comes from Thermoplasmata archaeon, assembly GCA_003649845.1. Lineage (GTDB taxonomy): Archaea > Thermoplasmatota > E2 > DHVEG-1 > DHVEG-1 > B44-G15. The sequence goes on from QMTB01000055.1 coordinate 4,378, forward strand.
TGGATAAAGTGTATTTTGATACATATATAGATCGATTCTATAAAATCAGAAGGGAGAACACGATTATTATAGGTTCTAATATCCTAAATGTTTCAGAGCGTTCCTTTGCAACTAGTATGAAAGCACATACTGTTACATCTGGATATGATCTAATGGTTACTGATATTGGAAGCAGTATTATCATTGAGATTGGAACGGAGAGAGGTAAAAAACTAATGGAGAGATATGCTACAAATATAACAGATGCAACTGAAGCAGAGATTAAAAAAATAGAAGAAATAGTGGAATCTATAGAAAGCAAAGACAGGAAGCTTAAGGTTGATAAAGAAAATATCCCTAATTTGTTAAAGAGAAACTATGAACATCCAATATGGAGAGAGTTATCAGAGAAATGCCTACAATGCAGTTCATGTACCATAGTATGTCCAACTTGTTATTGTTTTGATATTAGAGATGAGGTATCCCTTGATCTCCAAGGAAAGAGGATTAGAACATGGGATGGATGTCTATTGCCTGATTTTACAAGGATAGCAAGCGGTGAGGTATTCAGAAAAGATAAAACAGAGAGATTTAGACATCGTTTCTATAGAAAAGGATTATACATCCCGGAGCGCTATAATTTCATAGCATGTATTGGATGCGGTAGATGCAGTATAGCATGTATACCTGATATAGCTGGCCCATTTAATGTTATAAATAAAATAGCAGAGGATTCAGAAGAAACCAGAGGTGAGATAATATTTGAGATACCTGTTACCAGAGGTGGAGAAGAGGAAACCGCTTATATACCTAGAAATGGTATAATTAGGAGAATAGAGAAGTTAACAGAGTTTGAAAAACTCTTTGAAATAGAATTAGAAGATTCCATAGATTTTAATTATCAACCAGGACAGTTTGTTGAAGTATCTATATTGGGAGTAGGTGAAGCACCTATATCTATATCTTCTCCCCCCATTAAGAAGGGTTCCTTTGAATTAGTTGTTAGAAGAGTAGGTAATGTTACAAATAAACTTCATACTCTCAGAGAGGGAGATAAAATAGGTATTAGGGGGCCATTTGGTAGAGGTTTTGATGTTAAAAAATTTGAAGGTAAAAACCTGATTTTTGTAGCAGGTGGCATTGGAATAATTCCAATGCGGTCATTGATATCTTTTATATTAGATGACTCCAACAGAGATAGATATGGTATAGTTACAATCCTCTATGGTTCTAAAACACCTAGAGATATACTTTTCATGGATGAGATAAAAGAATGGGAGAAGAAGGAAGATGTAATTGTTAAACTAACTGTTGATACCTGCCCGGAGGGTATCTGTTGGGATGGATGTATAGGGTTAGTAACCTCTCTATTCCCAGAGGTTAAATGGCAAGATATTGAAAATACTGTAGCAATTGTTATAGGGCCACCAGTGATGTATAAGTTTGTAATAAAATGTTTAGATACAATAGGTGTTAAAGAGGAGAATATATATGTTTCTCTTGAACGGAGGATGAAATGTGGCATAGGTAAATGTGGTCACTGTCAAATTAATGGAATATACGTATGTAAAGAAGGTCCTGTTTTCAACTATACAGAGATTAAAGATTTACCGGAGGCTTTTGAATGAAACCTAAAGTTGCCTTCTTTGATTTTGCAAGCTGCGAAGGATGTGAACTACAAGTTGCTGATTTAGAAGAAGAATTACTTGATTTAATTGAGATAGTGGAGGTTGTATCTTTTAGAGAAATTATGAAGGAGCATTCAAATAACTATGATATAGCTATTGTTGAAGGATCTATAATTAGACCTATAGATGAGAAACGCCTTAAGAAGATTAGAAGGATTGCTAAAACCCTAGTTGCATTTGGTGCATGTGCAACTATCGGAGGGGTTAATAAAATTAGAAACCCGTGGCAACCTGAAGAAGTAATCAAAGAAGTTTATGGGGATATAGATTTTAAGGATAATGAATTCTTCAATGTTTCTAAAGCAAAGGCTGTAGATGAGGTTGTTAAAGTCGATTATTATATCTATGGTTGTCCACCACCTAGAGAGGAGATTAAAAAGGTTATAATAGCTCTTGTTATGGGTAAGAAACCCGATATACCAAATTATCCTGTCTGCGTTGAGTGTAAAAAAAATGAGAATATATGTTTATTTGAATTAGGAAAATTCTGCCTTGGACCTATCGCTAGAGCAGGATGTAATGCTATATGCCCTACAAATGGCAGGGCATGTGATGGATGCAGAGGGATATTAAGCGAGCCTGATACTAAATGCGTTGAAGATATATTGAAAAGATATAATCTAACATATGAGGAGATGAAACATCGTTTTACAATCTTCAACTATACCTTGGAGGAGGATAGATGAGTAAAAATATTTCTATTAACATTGAACATGTTACTAGAGTGGAGGGACATGGAAATATTATACTCAATGTTAGAAAAGGTAACATTGAGAAGATAGAATGGCAGGTCTCCGAAGCACCAAGGTTTTTTGAAGTGATGCTTAAAGGTAGAAACTATTGGGAAGTACAACCTATAACATCTAGGATATGCGGTATCTGTTCTATTGGTCATTCTCTCGCATCACTTAAAGCAGTAGAAGATGCATTTGGAATTAAAATCTCAGAGCAAACAAATGCATTAAGGCATCTAGCGATAAATGCTGAGAATATGCAGAGTCATATACTACATATAGGTTATCTTACTGCACCTGATTTATTTGGAGTAGGAAGCGTTATACCTCTCGCAGAATCAAAACATAGAGATACTCTACTTAAAATTGTAAAACTCCATAGGTTAGCAAATGAGATGTCCGATCTAATATGTGGTAGAACAATTCATCCTCTAACTCTAATAATAGGTGGGTTCTCTAAGATACCTAGTAGGAAACAATTACTTGAATTAAAGAAGAGATTAATTAAAGATAGAGAAACATTGAGAGAAGTTGCAAGTGCTATTAGAAAAGTTTCTGATAAACTACCTGATTTTAAAAGAGAAACAGAGTATATTGCTTTGAGCACCGATGTGGAATATGCATTATACGATGGCGATATAACATCAACTGATACAGGTAGATTTAAGGATCATAGAAGGTATAGAGATATTATAGAAGAATATATTGTGCCTCAATCTACTGCTAAATATGCGAAACATAACCGGGAATCATATATGGTTGGTGCTCTTGCAAGATTTAATATAAATAGCAGGCAATTATCTTCAAATGCTTTAGATATAGCAGATCTATTTGAATTAAAACCTATATGTTATAATCCTTTTATGAATACTATAGCGCAGCTTGTAGAGGTAATGCATAATATCGATGATTCAATAATATGGATAGATAAACTAGTTGATGACGGTTTAAAAGAAGAGAAACCAGTTGATTTCAAAGTTAGAGAAGGTAGAGGAGTAGGAATAGTAGAGGTCCCAAGAGGTTTACTTATACATGATTATACCTTTGATAAAAAAGGGAGATGTATAAAAGCTAATTGTATCATTCCAACTAATCAAAACCATGCTAATATACAAAAGGATATGGAAGCTTTTGTACCCACTATACTTGATAAAACAAAGAAGGAGATAGAATTATCCTTAGAAATGCTGGTTAGGGCATATGATCCTTGTATCTCTTGTAGTACACATTATCTGAATATAGATTTTAAGGAAACATGAGAAGAGCAGTAATCGGTATAGGAAACCCATTGAGAAGAGACGATGGAATAGGAATAATACTAGTAAAGAAACTCAGAGAAGAAAAACTATCAGATGTTATATGTATAGATGCTGGAACAGGTGGTATACAACTATTACCTATTCTATCTAACTATGACAGAATTATAATAGTAGATGCAGTTAACTTCAATGGTAAACCAGGGGAAACCAAGGTTTTTAACTTAGATGAAATAAAGATTGAGAAGGAAAAAAATCTACTCTCCATACATATGATGAATATAATAGAGGTTATAC
>QMTB01000056.1 GCA_003649845.1 Thermoplasmata archaeon
CTTCTACGCCATATGCAACTAATCCATTTTTTTTGATTTCTTCAAATAATTGTTCAACTAGTCTTGTTTCAAATAACACTCTGTTTTCTTTAGATATATTTTCAACTATACCTGATTTTAAAGCTTCTTGTATTCCATTCATCCCTGCATGTCCAGTACCATATGTTATAATATTCTTAAAATCAGGGTTTACTGTTTTAGTATATCTCATAAATCTCTCTCTGGTAAAACCAGGTCCTACAACTATGAGAGGGGTTTCCATAGTTTTATATTGTTTTATTATAGATAGGATCTCTTCAAAATACTGTTTCTCTGTGCTATGGGTTTCATACATCTTACCTGATCTATTGGAATGTATATCTGTAATCCATTGTACTCCACTCTGTCTGAGTATAGCAATAGTAGCAGAGTCTTCATCGAGGGAGACAAACATAACCTTTGGTTGTTTCCTCTGTTTAACTGCTTCTTCTATTCTATCAAGCTCATGTTTCATCCATTCTTCTTTTATGATTGAGATGGCTTCGTTATCCTCAGTGGTTATATTTAAGGTATGATGAGAACCTAAATCTTGCGGCCCTTCCTCTATTACTCCATGTATACGTAAGCGATCTGAGAATTTATGGAATTTAACATCTTCAACTCTTATACCTAGTTTCATCTTTTTCTTTTCTGTTTTCTTAGATCTAATAAGATCTGCTTTCTGCTCTGTTGATCTAAAGGTTACAGCACGTATAAGATCACCTGGTTTAATGATATTATATAGGTGCCATAGATCATCATCGTTTTCTGGTATAAGTTTTATTTCTCCTTGTTTCATATCTTTTAGTAGTACTCGCATCTATGCTATACCCTCCTCTAATCCAACTGTTTTTATTATATTACAACCACCTGGTGGTAAAACTTTTAGAATATCATCTAGAGGCACATGTAACATTGAGCTTATTTTACGAGCGATTTTATTCTTCTCTATATTACCTGGTTGTATGATGATATATCTATTGGTATACCTAGCTATTGCATCAATAGGGGCTGCCATTATCTTCTCTGTATCTAAAATCTTTACTACACCTATAGCTAACTCTAATTTACATTTACAATAATTACGTTTACCTCTTATTATAAAAGCTCCTTTAGGTACAAATTCGCCGCTTTGAGGGGTTTTACTAACTTGCTCTGGATGAACCCAGTAGGCTTGGGCTTCCATAAATTGTTTCCAAGCTTTAGAGTAACAAGATGCAAAGACACAGGCTTCTCTAAGTGTTTCTTCTGTTATAGGGATAAATGTATCATCAACTCCTATCTGTTTTACTATACAGCTGGGTGCTCCTTGTATATCTGCGTGTACATATCTATCTCCTTCTTTCAAATATTTTTTTACTATTATCTCATTGGTTTTAGCATCTTTACCGCCGATTACAATATTTCCTTTACTTGATACAAACCATCTAAATCTTTCAAACCAGAAAACCCTCTTTTTTGTAACCATAGAAGGTTTCTCTGTTTCCTCCTTAACTTCTTCTTTGTCTTCTAGAATTTTCCTGAGTTTTTCTTTGGTTTTCTCCACTGATTTTTCTGCTCCACGTAGTTTCTTTTGAAGTTTTTTAGATTCCTCATATGCCTTCTGTGCATTTTCTGATACAGATTTTCTGAAATCCAATCGGATGTCAAAAGGTTTACCAGATGTATCGAGGAGTGTTATTTCTAATAGATTTTGGGTTGGTTCAAATGTTTTTACTATAGGTTTCCCTCTTATTTCTTCTATAAGTTTTTGTTTATCTTTTTCTCTAAATATAGCGTTTATCTCTTTAAGTAACTCCTCGCAATCTTGATAATGAAGATATATAAGGTCGCCTTCTAACTTTTTTTTCTTAATCCTGTTTTTTATATTCTCTATGCTTTCCTCTTGTTGATGAAGCTGTCTCTCTAGTTTACCAATTATTTTATCTATCTCACTTTGTTTCTTCTCCTCATCTTTAGATTCTTCTTTTTTATCTATAAATATTTCTAATCCACTAACCATAGTTTCAATTTCTTCAAATGATACCTTGATATAGCTTTGAAAGGAAAAGGGCAGTATATCTATAATTTCTGCATCCTTCTTTACAAAAACTGGTTTGAAATCTCTATTTATAAATTTTTTTAAAAACTCTTTTAGTTCAATATAAATTTTATTAAGTATCTCTTCGTCAAACTGCTTCAAGCTTTTCTCTATATTGGCTCTAACGCATAATTCTTCTGCTATTATACCGCTTAGATGTAGTTTAACTGCTAATGTTCTAACTAGATCTGCATCGCTTTCTAGAATTATCTTTTTAAATTCATCGTAATCTAATTCAAATGGATTAATTTGAGCAGGAGGTGGAGTATAATGTTCTCTACCTTTCAATGTTCTATGCGCCCATCTTTGCTGTATTAAGGGCAATATAATATCTCCGTCGGGGTCAACAAGTACGATATTACCTTGGGAGAGAAGTTCTATAACTAGGGTGTATTCTCCTTCTGCTTTCCTTATCTTAATCTTTATAATTCTATCGAAATCCTGCTGAGTTATTTCAGAGATTCTTCCATTTTGCAGGTATTTACGTAAAGTCATTGCAAATACAGAAGGTTTGGTAGGGGTTTCAAAAATTCTTTTTGTGAGACATATAAATTTACCGTTTCTGATATATAGTATCTCTTTCTCTCTATTTTCAGGATTTTTTATTTTTATAATTATCTCATCATTGGATATTTGATATATCTTCTCCACATGATAGTTGATTATTCTTTGAAGCTCATAAACTATAACATATATATCAAATGATGACAGGGATCTCATCATTATCAGATATCAGTAGGGATATTTAAAATAGAATACATTTGAAGAGTTAATGTGGCAGAAATGCCAGCTGGAGGAGGATGAGAGGAGGAATGGGAGACACACCCTCTGGCTGGCAATTCCCCCGTAACCTTCGTCCTTCTAGTTAAAAATATGTTATTAAACATTTATATAGATAAAGTTGAGAGGTTATTGAAAGTATTCTATGAGAAGAATAGTTTCTACTATCTTGGGAAATAGTTAAATTCTATGATATCAATTTTAAAAAATATGGTACATACAGGTATAGCTAATCTACCTCTCCATAGCGGTAAAGCACCTAAATGGCTTTATAGAAGAATGGTGGGTTTATCTAAAAGTATCATCAATGTTTTAATCTATGAATTTGGTCCAGATGAATTTCTAGAGAGAATATCTGACCCATTCTGGTTTCAAGCTTTATCATGTGTACTTGGTTTCGATTGGCATTCCAGTGGTACAACTACTGTTACATGTGCTGCTATTGCAGAGGCTTTAAACCCATTAGAGCATGGTATCGCTGCTGCAGGAGGTAAAGGAAAAAATTCTAGGAAAACCCAGGATCAGATAGAGGTAATAGGAGACACATTAGGTCTTTCATCCTCTAGAATAAGGGATTTAAAATATACTAGTAGGATGACTGCAAAAATTGATAATGCTGCAGTTCAAGATGGCTATAATCTATATCATCATATGTTGATTTTTTCAGATAAAGGTTCTTGGTGTGTTATTCAACAAGGTATGAATGCTGATAATCTATATGCTCGTAGATACCATTGGTTTTCTAAAAATCTATCTTCCTTTATATTGGAACCACATAGTGCAATTTTAGGTAGTAGAGATAACAAACCAGTATTAGATATGACCTCTAGGGAAAGTGTAGAAACTCAGAAGATGAGTGTTGATTTAATAAACGATGACCCAAGACATCTCCAAAGGGATTTATTATCTCTATTGAAACCTTCTACCCAGAAAACTTTAGATGAATTTATAGGTCAAGGAGCAGAAATGAAAATTCCTTATCTGGATATGCCTCGATATATAAACTGGAATAAATTACGTAAAATCTATGAGTTTCAACCTGGAAACTATGAGGAATTTCTATCTTTAGATGGAGTTGGACCTGCTACTGTGAGAGCTTTGGCTTTGATATCAGATCTAATCTATGGTACAAAACCTTCTTGGATGGACCCTGTTAAATATAGCTTTGCAGTTGGTGGAAAAGATGGTGTTCCTTTTCCGGTTGATAAAATAGCGATGGATGAAACTATTGAGATTCTAAAACAAGGTGTAGAAGAAGCATATATTGGAAAGAGAGAGAAGATGATGGCTTTAAAACGTCTTAGGAAAATAATACCGCATAGCTATGAGGAAAAACATAATTAAGAACCTATCATATAACACTTCTCAAAGATGGGTCTAGGTGTTAAATAGATGAGTAAAAAAATTCTAATTGTAGATGATAACCCTGATGTAATATTTTCTGTTAAAAATGGTCTTGAGAGTATCTCAGATGACTATCAGATTATCGGTGCAGAGAGCGGGAAGAAATGCCTTGAGTTGTTAAAAGAGGAAACCCCGGATCTAATACTGTTAGATATAATGATGCCTGATATGAGCGGATGGAAAACCTTTGATAAAATCAAGGAGAATGAAGCTTGGAGAGATATACCTATAGTTTTTTTAACTGCTAGGACTGATCCTGTAGCTAAAAATGCTGGTGGATTCCTAGGTGAAGACTACATTGAGAAACCCTTTGAGATATCAGATTTAAAAGAAAGGATTGATAAAATCCTAGCGGATTCCCCGAAAAATTAATCTTTAAATCTTCTTTTCATTTCTATCTTGTGTTGTATATAGTGCTTACTACTCCTATATGCAATCTTAACTGTAGATACTGTGGTGGAACTATAAATGGTATGCCTTCAGAGATTAAATACAAATTAGATACCCTGGTTAAACTAATTGATAAAGACCCTGAGGCAGTGGTAGCATTTTATGGGGGAGAACCTCTTCTTGAAATCGATATGATAAAAAAGTTATTGGATATATTGCCTGCTAAACATTTTGTATTGAATACAAATGGTTTCTTCCTTAAAGATCTTAATAGCTATATCCATAAATTTGACACTATCTTATTATCTATAGATGGAGATAAAGAGATAACTGATTTCTATAGAGGAAAAGGTTGCTATCAAAAGGTTATAGAAGCTTTAGATTTCCTTAGATATAATAGTTATAAAGGAGAGGTAATTGCTAGGATGACTGTTTCAAAGAAGTCTGATATATATAGAGATGTTACTCATCTACTTGAATTCTTTCCATTTGTACATTGGCAGTTGGATGCAGTATGGAGTTCTCTATGGAATCTATCTGAGTTTTCTAGATGGAGCGAGGAATCCTATAAACCTGGTATAATTTCTCTACTTGATCTGTGGTTAGAGAATATAAGGGAAGATAAAGTACTTGGGATAATACCATTCGTAGGCATTGTAAGTCGTATACTATATAATGAAAGTGGTTTGCCATGTGGGGCAGGTGAAAACGCTTTTGCTATAACAACAGATGGTAGGGTATTAGCATGTCCTATTGCCCCTGATTTTCAATGGAATAATCTTGGAGATTTACATTCCTTTAGTAGAGTATCAAATAAAATAGAGCCCTGCATATACTGTGAGGTTTTTGATATCTGTGGTGGAAGATGTCTATTTGCTCAAAGAGAGAGACTATGGGGAGAAGAAGGTTTTAAAGCTATCTGTGATATAACAAAGTTTCTGATAAAAGAGTTGGATAAACATATAGATGAACTTAGACATCTAAAAAATAAAATTCGATATCCTCCCTTTAATAATACAACTGAGATTATACCCTAGATCGACAGTAGAAAATTTATAATGGATATATCATTTAATAGATATGTGATAAAATGGATTCATCCAAAGATAACTCCCCGGATGAGGTTTTTTTACTTAAAAAGAGGATTACTGAATTAGAGGAGGAATTATATAAATTTAAAAGAGAAGCTAATGCAATGAGATATTATCTAGATAATGCACCTATTCTTGCTATATCCCTAGAATATCCATCTTGTAAAACTATTTTTCTAAATGAAAAGTTGAGTAAAAGTATAGGTCAACCTAAAGAGAAAATAATTGGTTTAAGCCCTTATGATCCTGAGTATTCTTCAATGCTTTCCAAGGAAATAGTAGATCGAAGAATAAAGTATATGGAGGAGATGTTCCGCAGGAAGAAGATGGTGGTTTTTGAAGATGAAAGAGAAGGGCGTTGGTTTCGAAACTTCCTTTTTCCTATATTTGATGAGGAAAATAATCTAATTCAATGTGGAGGACTTATCCAGGAGATAACAGAATATAAGGAGATGGAGGAAAAACGTTTAGAAGATAAAGAGAAGTATTTCAATTATCTAATAGAATATTCCTATGATATTAGCACTATTTTTTCTCTTGACGGCATTATTAGATATATTGGTCCATCTATTAATAGGATTTTAGGATATGAACAAAAGGAGATCATTGGTAAAAGTATATATGATTTTATTCACCCAGATGATATAGCTAACCTAGATGGATGTATTAGGAATCATAAGGGTATTAAAAAACCGTTGATTAGTTTCAGACTTAGACATAAAGATGGTGGATGGATAGATTGCGAGGCAACAATTGTAAATCGTTCTCATGATCCCATTATAATGGGTTTTATAGCTAATATTCGAGATATAACAGAGAGAGAAGAAACTAGAAGATTGTTAGAGGAAAGTGAAGAGAGATATAGATTTGTAGTGGAAAACTCAAAAAGTGTTAACGCTGTTTTAGATAAAAATGGTAGATTTGTATTCATAAATGAGTATGGAGCAGAACTTTTTGGATTTGAACCAAAGGATATGATTGGGAAGAGAATAGATGAGTTATCTTCTGGGAAGTTTGCAGAAGAGAGAATGAAGAATCTAGATTATATAATTCGGAATAAGAAGGAATTAAATAATAGTGAATTTTCTGCGATAATTAGAGGTGAAGAGAGATGGTTTCTCTCTAATACTAAACCTATTTTAGATGAAAATGGAGATATAAAGTTTATTCTAAATGTTACTCTTGATGTAACTGAAAAGAAGAAGATAGAAAAGGAAGTTGAGCTTGCAAAAGAATTTTTTCAAAAGATCGTTGATAATGCATCTGATATTATATTCACTATAGATAATAATTTTAAGATTATTACCTGGAATATCGCTGCAGAGAATATAACAGGTTACAAGAAAGAACAAGTTATTAATAAAAATATAGAACAGATAGATGTTTTTGATTATTCCCCAGAGTTTATTGAAGCAGTTAAAAATCTCTTTCATGGTAAACCGTTGGTTTTTCAGGAGATTTATCTTAAAACAAGAAGTGGAGAGAGAAGAATTATCCAGATAAACTATTCCTTAATCCGTGATGCTATAGGGAGAATAGATTGCTCTATCTTTACTGGTCGAATTAGACAATTAGATATTGAAACATATGGGTCATTACTACCAGGTCATAGCTATCTTCTACAAGGGGAGAGTTATAGGAATGCATATGAATTATTTATTGGTATTATGAATCATAATACTCCAGGATTATTAATTACACGTCTTCATCAAGGTGAGATAGATACAATATTTACTTTAATACGTCCTAAAATCATTCTCCTTCAAACTTTGAAAGATGATAGATATCAAACTGCTTCTAATTTAGATGAACTAATAGAAAATATAGAGATTTTTACGAGAAATAATCCAAATGGTATAATACTACTTGATAGAGTAGATTATCTTATATCTCTATATTCCTTTGAATCTGTATTAAAAATGCTATATAGAATAACGGAGCTTATTGGGAATACAGCTTGTATCTTCTTACTCCGTATTGATCTTTCAACACTTAATAGTCGACAAATTACACTTCTGCAACAGGAGATGGAACTGCTGCCTTCAATGAATATCCACCGTTTAACACTTGATAAATTATCTATAGACATCCTAAAATATGCTGAAGAGATGAATCGTAGAAACATCGAGGTTACGCCAAAACAGATATATTCATCCTTCGGTATCTCAAGAGTGACTGCCCAGAAGAAATTACAGTTCTTAGAGGAGAAAAAGCTGATTTATACTAGGAAACATGGAAGAACAAGGAAGATTTATATCACCGAAGGTGGACGTATCCTATTGAGATCTCATCTAAGTAGTTAGAATATCTAATATCTTCTACAAGTAATGGCTACTTGGACTATTATACTTAAGATTCTTTATAGTAAAGTTTGTATAGATAAAGGGTGTTTTTAAAGAAGAACATCTAAC
>QMTB01000057.1 GCA_003649845.1 Thermoplasmata archaeon
GTTGGGATACAGATTTAAAAGATAAATGGCATTGGTGGAGTGTAGAAGTTTTTGATGATGAAAATGGCAATCCCACTTTTAGAATAAGGTTTGCACACAACAATGCATTTGGCACAGAAGACAAAGGAGAAGACAATGCTATTGTTATAGTTGAATCAAAGGATTATGACAAATACAAAACTACAGGAGGTGCAGTGGGTTTAGATCTAACTGATGCATATTATGTTGATTTAACAAAAATATGGTATTAAAGCAAATAATCAAGCACTCTCTCATAATACTTTAATAATCCAAATTCTGCAACTGTTTGCTCAAACCTTATTTTAAATCCTCTATAAACATCTGTAGGATACTGCTTTACAGGAGGATTGATAAGCTGTGCATACAAAGGATCAAAACTCATGGTTTTGCACTGCCTGTCTATCTTTGCAAGTTCAATTGCGGGATTCTGCACTATCTTATCATAACTTATAACTGCATCACTTGCACACACTGCATAATAGTTTGCAAGTGTCCACACGATTGCAAATTGCTCAAAGTTGCACAGCAATGGAAAACCGTATTTTTGTATGAGTGCTTTGTAATAATCGTTAGTATAGAAAGGATCATTCTCATGCTCTGCAAAACTCTTATGCTTAAGTGTGTCTAAATCTGCATTTGCAAAGTGTGCAAACCATGTATCAATAGGATCTCTGACTATTGCAACAATTTCACAGTTATACCTGAGCTTAACATCCATAAGCACAAAGTTAAGCCTGCATGGTTGCAAAATGCATGGTGCAGGTATTGCATTTATTGCATCTAAGTATTGTTCAAGTTGCTTATTCCATTCAATTATACCGTTAAAATCTCCATGTCTTTGCTCCATAACTTTAAGATGCTCCTTTGGAATATCTAAATAGTCATGCCACAATGGCAATTTATGCATGGGATCAATTTTATCTTTACTCCAATTCTTCAATATTTTAAACAGGTCTTGATGCAATGGTTCATACAAATGCAGTTTGTCAGGAGTGCTTAGCTTTGCAATATACCATAGAATTGTAGTGCCCTGCCTGAATAAACCTGCAAGCACACCTGCAATCATATAGCAACATATGCAAAGCAATATATAACACTTATGATTTAATACATAACATGGCAGAGGTGTTATATTTATATCCACAAATTGTTAGAGTGAGTTTTACAAATGTTGCAGAACAACACATAGCACAATTGCAAAAATGCTTTGATGTGGATGTGCAGGAGATAAAACACACCTATCTTATACATAAGCATTACAAAATAATTGCAACACATCCTGTTTTTTGGGTTTTTACACATCCATCACCATTAATCTTGGATGCAAGGTTGGGAGAGCTTGAAAGGATTAGGCAATTGTGCAATGCACTTATAGGCTTTGATGTTGCAGACTCTGACAGAATTGCACAGTATTGTGCAGACTTGCTCAATGAATACTATGATTGCATTGTTCTGCCTTCAAATGCAAGTGCAGAGGCATATTATAAATCAGGAGTAAACATTGATGTGCATGTTATTCCACACGGCATTGATGAAAGGTTATTAAGTGCAAAGCCTGCACTGCACAACATCTATAACTTTGATCTAAGGCTTGCACATGCACAGAAAGAACAATTAGGCTATAAATATGTGCTATTCTTCTTATGGCACTCAGGATATAGGAAAGGTGCAGACATTGTTGCAAAAGCAATGCAGATAGTGCAGAAAGAGTGCAATGATGTGTTATTATTGCTTAAATTAGGTGAAATAGGTGATCCTTTCATTAGATGCTTTAGTAAAGTAAAGCACATTGCAGTAAAAGGATGGCTAACATGGCATGAGCTTGCATTTTTGTATCAGCTTGCAGATGTTGTTGTTTGTCCAAGCAGAGGTGGTGGCTTTGAGCTTAATGCAATTGAAGCACTTGCATTTGGTAAGCCTGTAATTGCACATGCACACGGTTGCTTTGCAGATTATGCACAATGGTTAATCACATGCAAGGCAAAATACTGTAATACAGTCATACCTAACAATCACATTCATATTGGTGGTGGTTATGAAGTTGATGCAGAAGACATGGCAGGTAAAATCTTAAAAGTGCTTGATAACTATGACAGAATTGCAGACAGATATAGCAAAATTGCATTTTGGGTTAGGCAAAAGTACAACTGGATGCAGATAGGTAAACAACTGTGCAGACTATTTAGCAACTATTTACGTAATAGCTCAATGATTAGCTGATAAATTTCATCTATTCTGCTTTCTAATCTATCAAGCCTGTGCTCAATTACCTTTAGCTTTTCATCCAAAATTAACCATGTCTTAACTGCTTTTATAAAACCGTTAAAGATGTTCATAGTGTTAAAAAATAAATAAAATTAATCTTTAAGCAATTACTATACAATTACTACACTATTATATAGTTGCCTCTTGCACATCAACTGCAATCCAGTCATTTACTGAATCATATGCAATGTGAACAAATGTATTTGCAGTGTCTATGTTGTCTTTGACAAATGCAGTGTTCTTAACGTAACTGTCAAGTATTGCATTGTAGTCATCCATTATGCTTGTATATTCTTCTCCTGACTCTTTGCTAAGCACTATGAGGTTCAATCCCTCCATTAATACCTGATCAACAATTGATGTTATTCTAGTCTCATGCTCAGGCTTGAATATTGCTATTGGTGTGCCAGAAACAGTATCTTTTGCAAGCTTAACCCTGTTAAGCACAACACCTAAGCCTTTTAGTGCTAATATTGTCTTTGGCACACAGCCCCAAATTCTGTTTTTGTCTCCCATGCATCTCCATACAATTAATGCATTCTCCTTGAACTTTTCAAGGTTTGCATAGACTCCCTGATCAAATGCACCACCTTCTTTAAATGCATCATCTACATGCTTCAAATAGTCATCTGCACCTGCATTGATTTTAACCTTGAACCTCCTCATTATTCTCTTGTATTTTGGATATGCGGGGTTGAAGACTGCACCAATCCTTGCATATGCAACTTCTGCAATCCTCTCTCTATATGCAGTCTCATTAGGTATAACCTCTTTGAGATTTGTGATAATCTTTGCTCTCTTGCCTCTTAGAGTGTCATGCCAATCCTTGCCTATTGCTTCTCTTAGCTCTGCAGGTATGTCTGCAGGTTCTAATACAGGAAACCTAGCACTAAACACCACTCCCATGTTCATAAGTGCAACACATTGCAATATAAATGTTGCTAAACTGTTACCAATAAGTGTGCTTTCTAACCCTAAAGGTATAACTCAATAATGCATCTCTCTCAAAGCTCTCTTTCTTAAACACTTTCCTCTCAGGGATAATATAGACACCTAAAGCCATGAATTTTGTTGCAAGCTCAGGTTTGCCTAAGCTCATTGCTTTATGCCTTGCAAACTCATATGTGTTGCCTAAAATTGTGTTTAAAGGCAGTTCATCCACAGGTATCAAGTTAACATCTACAATAGTGTGCACAGGTTCATCATAATGCACAATGCCGTAATGTCCTCTTGCCTTCTTTCTAACTTTCTCTCTTCTGCCTTTTTTTCTCATAAGCAATTCAAGGAATTCTGCTAATTGAAGCAATACATTTGCAACTCTTGTAAAAGGTGATGCAAGATCTTTCAAATCAACCTTATAACCTGTGTAAAACTCTGCTTTCATATCTTTCAAAAACTGCATTGTCAGATCTGTGAGTCTGAGCATGTTTGCGGTAAAATGATGCACAGTAGGATGCATAGGTGCATAATAATGCCTTGCAAGCTCATGTGTCAATGAATCCACAGGTTTAACAATGCCCGACATGCCCGCCTTTGCACTTTCAATCAGTTGCTTAAAGTGCTTTTCAAGTGCATCAATGCCGTAATTTTGCAACATATTTTGCTCATACATTGCAATCAATCTCTCTGCATCATATCTTACAGCATTTGCAAAATATGCAATCTCAAGCAGTGCTTTTCTCCTTTCCACAGATCTAACATAAATAACATCCTTTGCAATTGTGTCATGCAATTCTTTCAGCCTAAACCTCAATGCTTTAAGCATTGATACTGCTTTTGCATCTTTTGCACTTATGCTTTTACGTATTTGCACCTGTCTTTGCGCAGTAATTGTGTTTAACCTTTCAAATCTTTTTATCCTTCTTAATCTAACTCTATCAGGTCTTGGCATAACCTCACACCTGTTTTATCTCATTGTAAAGTTGTTCAATCTTATTCTCCCAATACTGCTTAAGCTGTGGATAGTTTAGCATTGACTGCAGGGCCATGATGCAAAGCCAATTAAGCTCATGTATTCTCCTTCTATCTAACTCATGCCTGTGCTTTGATATTACATGCTTAACTGCCTTTCTGTAGATGTAAAATATGTGATTTCTGATATAATCTGCCTCTGCATTTGCAATGCATACATATCTCTCAATTGCATCAACCTGCATCAAATGCCTTAACTCCTGCAATATTTCATCTAACAATGTCATGCCAATTCTTTAATCACTTTAACTGCACCTTCAATTGCATAAATATCTGCACTAACAATTTCTGCAGGTGTGTGCAGTTTTGGCACTATTACAAATACCTTATTAAAGCCTTCATTCATTGCCTGCATTGCTAGGCTAAAGTTGCATATAAATGCAATACTTCTGCACTTTTCCTGCCTTGCAACTGCAACAATATCTTTAATATCCTGCCATGCATGTCTCCTGTCATAATAATTGATGAATTTTCTGCATCCATGCTTTCTAAGTATTCTGTAAATGCTTTCTTTAAAACCTAATCTACTGACTATTAAACACTTCATATTAAAATGTATAGTTTAAGTATATTTAAATCCTGCCTTTCTGTATGCTTTTATATCTGCATACAATTCAAGTGCTTTACTCTTAAATGCAACATCATCATTCATTGACTTGATCAGTTGTGCTAATTTGTTTGCAACTGCATTTATTGCACCTTCATAGTCTTTTATTGCAGTTTTTAGTGTGTTTACAATGTCTGCCTTTATCTGTGCAAGCTTATTAACTAATCTGTCTGCAAGTGCATCAATTCTTTGCATCCAGCTATTCCAAGTCTGTATAGTTGCATCTACATCAATGTTTAACTCATTAAGCCTTTGCTCATACTTTTGCTGATCAATCATGTTTGCATCATATCTGCCTTTATTTGCTTCTAAATTGTCTTCAATTTGATTGAGTCTTGCAAGATGCTCCTGTGCAATTGCATTTATCATGCCATGCACCTGATCAATCACTGCATTTGCATGGAAAACCAATTCATTCAGCATGTTTGCAATGTAGTTGTGTGCTTGAGTTAAATGTTCAATCATTAGTGCATTCTTTGCTCTTATTAGCTCTGCATGTTGTTCTTTAACAGTTGCAAACTTTTCTCTAAGCCTTAGATCTGCACCACTTACAAGTGCTTCAAGCAATGCAGTGGGAGAATGTCCTATAGGTGCAATCTGTGATAGTGCATAGTAATGCTCCACTCTATCTAGCCTTTGACCAATAGAAACAGCATATGACAAATCAGGTGGCAATCCACCTTTCCAAACATTTAAAATGTATTGTAATGAACCGTTAAAGTTAGTCTCAAGTGCTGTGCTTAATCCCTCAGATAGCATTTCCATGATGCTCTCACTTGCAATCTCCTCACCTATAGCCATTGATGCATCAATGCATCTATACAAATAATCTAATATGACGTTAACAACACCACTTGGTGATATTGTGCATGATTTGCTGTAATCTGCTTGCTGTATAACACCAAATAAATCTGCAAACCATTGCTTTGTTGCAGTTTTCTCAAATATATACAATAAACCTCTTCTTATACCACCTTTAATTGGATCTGTTATGCCAAATAGCTCTGTTAAATCTATTTCACCTATGTTTATGAATTTAGCACCTGCCATAGCACACCACCATTATATACTAACCTCAAGGATTTTTATAGGTGTTGCCTTCAGGTGCATGTCTGTCAGGTATAAGTAAACTGCACATTTGTTTGCTTCAACTTTATGTGGTTTACCACCAATCACAACCTCTACCGTGTATGTTGTGTAATTCCATGCAATAATGCTGAACTTATATGCAATCTCTTTCCATTCATCAACCTTTGCATCATAACCCTTAACCACACCACCTGTGCAAACATCACATGCAATGTATGTAGTATCTATGTCTCTTCTAAAGTAGTCAAATGCACCTTTGATGAATCTGACTTTTGTAGGCAATACTTGAAATAAAACAAATTCTAAAAACTCAGGCAGATAACCATACTCACTAAGCTCTTGATATAAATCATGCACAAACTCTATATTGCTGTAAAATATATTAGGCAGATAATATGCATAATCAATGTCTTCAAAGTCTCCTGCAGGTGGTGATTCTGACAATGGTATTCTGAACAACACCAGATACTTGCTAAATCTATCTCCCATCATTTTACTATACAATTCATATTGCTCAGGATCAAACTTAAACGTGTCAAAAGGTATAACAGTTCTGCCACCAATGCTAACCAATTCATCATCATACTCGGGCTTTACTGCCTTTGCACCTATCTCCTGCATGCTTGCACTGCTGTAAATCTCTGCAAAATATGTATCAATGTTTTCATGCTTTCTGATATTAAGTGCATTGTTTAGCTCTGCCATGATTTCTTTGACAAATTGCTCAACTGCACCTGTGTATTTGTTTGCAAATACAATGCGTTTGTATGCCATATCTTCTAATATCTGCATTACTGCATTTTCAATCTTGCCTTTAACCTCTTCATATGTTGCCATATTGTAAAATTAAATGAATTGTTATTTAATCCTTATTTTTATTAAATAACACACATTAGCACACATACCGAAAGCTTTATAAACAGAGGTGCACATAACCTCACTTAGGTGAGCACCTGAGCAATGCACACCTGCAGAGGTGTGCAACTCAGGTGTGATAAAGGTTGAAGGGAGGTGGTGCTATGGATGTAATAGGTGTGGATAAGCTTAGAGAAATAAGCAAAAGATTTGGCTTAGAACCACATGAGATTGCAAGCAAACTTTTAGAATACATGGATCAAGCAATGGATATATTTGCAACATACAAAGATAGGTTAAAGACATTTGATGAATTGCAAAAATGGCTTAACACAGGTGAGAAAAATGAAAGAGAGTTAAAGCTGTATGCATTGACAATTATAGTAGACATTTGTGGTTTTATTGCATTGAGAACCTATGAAAAATACCTGTTTGAGAGGGAGATTGAAGAGGTTATGATAAAGTATAACATGCATCTAGCAGTAATGTTAAATGCAGTCAGGAAGAAAGGAAATAAAGATAAAACCTTTGCAGAGGTGTGGTGATATGAAGAAAAGCAAGTTTATTAACGTTAGAATCACAGAGAAAATGTATGCAGAGTTAGAGAAAATTGCAGAAAGCAAAGGTTTAACTCTGCCTGATCTGATAAGGCATGTGTTAGTAGAATACATTGAAAGACATAAGAGTTAAGCTTTATTTTTTTATTTTTTTTGATAAATGTGGAGAGGTGGTGTGTATATGGCAAGGTATGCCGTAAGAATGAGTGAGATAGTGCTTGATGAGGTTAGAAAAGCACATGAAGCATTAGCTGTGATTAGAAAGAAAGATTTGAATGCAACTGCTAAATACAACCTAAGAAAAGCTCTTGAAAGGATTGAGGATATGCAGAAATACATTGCAGTATTGCTTGAGTAGAGGTGGTGTGTTATGGCAGATATTGCAGGTTGCAACCTGCCTGTGTTAAATCCTCCGAGCAATGCAAAACTGCAAAAACTGCAGAGCTTCTATGACATTGATAAAGGACATTTAGTTAAAATCACCATTGTAGATAAGCCTGCAGATCTGACAGACTTATGCAATTGGATTGCATACAGGAAAAGCATAGGCAAGCCAATACATGCAGGTTTAAGGCATAACAACCACCTTGCATGCAAGCTGATTGAGATAAAGATGCATAATGAGCATTCACCTGTGTTCATTCATCCTGAAACAATGGATGTTTACATTGATGCAGATAAACATCGTAAGATGAGCAAGCATGATGCAGTTGCATTCAAATCTTTCTTTCTAATCACAGCTAATGCTTCATGTGCTTTTCTAACCTCATCAAGCACTATCTCACTCATTCTTACGGCATACCTTGCCA
>QMTB01000058.1 GCA_003649845.1 Thermoplasmata archaeon
CTATCAGGTAAAAGAAATAGGGGTTATCCTCCAAACAGGGAAAAGCCTATGGAAGAAAACTTGGATGAGAAATTGAAAGAAATTAGAAAGATTCTAGATGATCCTTTTCATACAACTGCTCATAAGGATAAATACCTAGCAACTTTGAAGAGGAGACTGATGCAATCTCCACCTGCGGCAGATTCTCCACATATAGTAATATTTTCAAAAGATACATTAGAGAAGAAAGAGGAGGAAATCGGAGAAGAATTTACAGTAAAAGAGAGAGAAGGCGAGGTAGTTGAAGGAGAAACTCTATTTACAATAGAGAGAGAAGAAACCGTGAGTATACCAGAATTCATAGAGGTAAAACCGGAGGAGGAAACAACTGAGAGAGAAGAGGAGAAAACACAGGAATACATAGAAGCTAAACCTGAGGAAGAGAAGATACCAGAGTTTGTTGAGATAAAACCTGAGGAAGAGGTAAAACCTGAGGAAGAGATTCCTATAGAGAAACCTGAAGAAGAGAAGAAGGAAGAGGAGAAATCCGTTGAAGTAGAAGCAGAGGAGGCTAGTAAACTCCCTGAATGGAAACCAATTGAGGAAGAAATAGTTGAAGAGAAAAAAATAGAGGTAGAGGAGAAAAAAGAAGCAGAGGGAGCTGCTAGGAAGAAGAAGACTAGGGAGAAAAAACGTAGGAAGATATTTAAAACATGGGAGCCTGCTAAAGAGAGGAAGATCGCTAAGGAGAAGAAACGTAGAGAGAAAAAAGAGGTAGAAAGTTTCGAACCATTTTTAGAAGAGGATTTCGAAGAAGAAATTGAGGAGGAAGGTGAAAAAGGTAAAGATAAAGGAAAAGTAGAGGGAAAGAGCGGAGAGATCTGCAGATATAAAGGTTATACCCTTTATAGAAAAGAAATTACTTTAACTGATGGATCAAAGAAGGTTATACATTTCTTCAGCAAAGAGGAGACTGATGAAGGTGAACCTTCACCGTTACCAAAGGGTTATGAGATTAAGTTAGATAGAAAAACAGGCATCCCCTTTATAAGGAGAAAAAGATAAAACATTTGAATACTTTATAGATTTTTTATACAAAGGATTGTGTAAACCATGACATGGAATGGACCTTTGAATAAGATAGATGATTTTAGATATGAGATACCATCAAGCTATAGGGGTGTTAAAAACAATTTACATATGAAAACCTCTGCTATAATATATGCAACAGAGGATATGATACCTCAAATTAGGAAGGATAATGCTCCTGAGCAAACAGCTAATATGGCTACACTACCAGGTATAGTAGGTAAAGCTATGGCTATGCCTGATATACACTGGGGTTATGGTTTTCCCATTGGAGGTGTTGCAGCTACAGATGCAGAAGAAGGGGTTATATCTCCAGGTGGCGTGGGATTTGATATAAACTGTGGTGTTAGGCTCGTTAGAACTAATCTCCATATAAATGATTTAGATAAGAAGAAGATTCATAGTTTAGTTGATGAGTTATTTAGAAATGTTCCATCAGGTGTTGGTTCAAAAGCGAAGATAAAGGTTTCATCGCAAGAACTAGATGAAGTACTTGTATCTGGTGCTAGATGGGCTGTTGAACATGGATATGGATGGAAAGAGGATACAGAGTTTTTAGAGGAAAACGGTTGTTTAGATTATGCAGATCCTTCCACTGTTTCTATTAAAGCTAAACAGAGAGGTGCTCCTCAAATCGGTTCTCTTGGTGCTGGTAATCACTTCTTGGAGATACAGAAGGTGGAGGAGATTTTTGATAGAGAAGTAGCAAAGGTTTTTGGAATAGAAGATATAGGGCAGATAGTAGTGATGATACATACTGGTTCAAGGGGTTTAGGCCATCAAGTATGTTCAGATCATCTACAAGTTTTAGAACGAGCTGTAAGGAAATATAATATATGGCTTCCTGATAGGCAACTAGCTTGTGCACCTGTTAAGTCATCTGAAGGTGAAAGATATTTTAAAGCTATGGCGTGTGCTGCAAATTTCGCTTGGTGTAATAGGCAGATGATTGTACATTGGGTTAGAGAATCCTTTGAAAAGGTTTTGAATACACCTGCTGAGGATCTAGGAATGCATATAGTATATGATGTCTGTCATAATATCGCTAAACTTGAGGAACATGAAATAAATGGTAGAAAACGTAATGTGTATGTTCATCGTAAAGGTGCTACTAGAGCTTTTGGACCAGGTAGAAGTGAGATACCTATGAAATATAGAGATGTAGGGCAACCGGTTCTTATACCAGGAGATATGGGTACAGAGAGTTATCTACTCCATGGAACTAGAGAATCAGAGGAAACTTTTGGTTCAACATGTCATGGTGCAGGTAGAGTGATGTCTAGAGCAGAAGCACTTAGACATTTCCGTGGTCAAACTATTGTAGAACAACTTGGTGGAAAAGGTATATATGTTCATCCAGCGAGTTTAAAAGTAGCTGCTGAAGAAGCACCAGATGCTTATAAAAATATTAGAAGTGTTGTAGATGCTGTTCATGGCGCTGGTATATCTAGAAAGGTAGCACGTTTTGTTCCACTTGGAGTGGTAAAAGGATAAAAACCAATGAGTTTAAATGTGAGAATATATATTCGTATTTCAACTTTACAGTGGATTGGTGATGCAATCTGTCAAACGGAAACGATGTTGAGATAATAGATTTTGAGGATGTAGATTTAGAAGGAGCAACTGTAATAGCTGGTTTCCCTTCAATTGGATTAGTGAGTACAATAGCTGCTAATTATCTAATTGACGCTCTAAATTTGAAGCAGATAGGTGCTTTAAATTCACAGTATTTCCCTGCTTTATCTGTTGTTAATGCAGGTGAACCTTTATCACCAGTGAGGATATATGCAGGTGTACAGAGTAATGGGAGGAAGATAGCTGTTTTCGTCTCAGAGTTTAAACCAAAACCTACGCTTATCAATGCTATATCAGATGTTATTATGAGGTGGGTTAGAGAGAAGAAATGTAAGATGCTTATATCTCCAGAGGGAATGGTTGTTGAAGGTAGAGAATCAGATATGGAGGCATCTGCAGAGGCATACGCTATTGGTTCTACTCCAGAAGTTAGACGTATGCTTGCAATGAAGAATATACCTGCTTTCAAAAATGGTATAATCGCTGGTGTATCTGGTGTATTACTTAATAAAGGTAAACAAACTTCATTTGATGTAATATCTATATTAACAGAGGCTCATCCTAATTATCCAGATGCAAGAGCTGCAGCTGCAGCTATCAATACTATTGCAATAATTCTAGATATAGAGATAAATGTAGCTCCACTCTATGAGGAATCTGAGAGGATAGAGAAACAACTGCAGAAATTCCATAAACAGGCTAAACCAATGGTTTCTTCAAGTAGGGCTCCTCAACCTAGTATGTATGGATAGAAACTTTCTCCTCATTTTTTCTACATTTTTTATGTTAAGGTTTAAAAGGAGGAAAGATATTGAGGGGCAACAGTGACTAATATACCTAGAACCCATCCAAGATATGAATCATTGAAGATACGGGAGAAACTCTCTAAGGGTTTCAGAGAGGGATTAGTTCATGAAACAGGATTAATAGCTCATGGTAGAGGAGAAGCTTTTGATTATCTTATAGGTGAACAGACTATTCCTATTGCTGATATTGCTGCTAAAACAGCTGCAGCTTTACTATTGAAATCACAACATCCTATTATATCTGTAAATGGTAATGTAGTTGCTCTAACAGTAGATGAATGTATAGACCTTGCAAACTCTATTCCAGCAGAGATAGAAGTTAACCTATTCCATAGGGATATAAAACGTGTTAGAAAACTAGTTGATACTTTAATAGAGCATGGAGCTGAAAAAGTATATGGTTTAAACGCTGATATGAGAATCCCAGGTTTAGAGCATGATAGAGGATGGTGTGAAAAAGAGGGTATATACTCAGCGGATACAGTACTTGTACCTTTAGAAGATGGAGATCGATGTGAGGCTTTAAAAGCTATGAATAAAAAGGTTATAACAATAGATTTAAACCCTCTATCTAGAACAGCTCAAATGGCTGATATAACAATAGTTGATAATGTTACTAGAGCTATAAAAAATATTGAAAAATGGATTTACAGGCTTAGAGATGAAGATTCAGCTGCTTTAGATGAAATAGTTGGATCATGGGATAATAAAAATATGCTTGGAGAGGTGATTGATTTCATCTCCAATAGATTAGAAGGGATGTATTATGGATCAACTTAGAACACATTATTCAAAGGAAGTTACTGAGGAAGATATGGATAAAACTATTACAGTCGCCGGCTGGGTAGAAGATATCCGGAATCTTGGAGGTATAGCATTTATAATACTTAGAGATAAAAAAGGAACTCTTCAGATAACTTCTTTAAAAAAACAGCATCCTGAGATATTTAATACACTAGTTTCTCTTCCAAGGGAGTCAGTTGTATCTGTTAGAGGCTTATGTAAAAAAAGTGAGAAAGCGAGGAATGGATATGAGGTTATACCAGAGGAGATAAAGGTTTTATCAACAGCTGAAACACCTTTACCTTTAGGAGTAGTAGATAAAGTAGAGGCTGAATTAGACACTAGATTGGATAATAGATTTATAGATTTAAGAAAACCAGAGGTACAGGCTATCTTTAAGATACGTTCAGCGGTTTTAGGAACAATTCATAATCATCTACGAGCTAATGGTTTTGAAGAAGTCCATACACCTAAGATAATAGGTAGCTCTTCAGAAGGTGGAACAGATCTATTCCCTATAAAATACTTTGAGAGAGATGCATTCCTAGCGCAATCTCCACAGTTATATAAACAGATGCTTATGGCTACAGGGTTTGATAGAGTATATGAGATTGCCTGGTATTTTCGTGCAGAGGAACATAATACTCGTAGACATCTAAATGAATCAACAGCAGTAGATGTAGAAATGGCTTTTATCAGAGATGAAGAAGATGTTATGCATATCCTAGAAAAACTTGTACAGGCTATGTGGAAGACAGCTAGTGAACAAAAAGAAGAATTAGAAATCCTTGGGAAAGAGATTAAAGTGCCGGAGGTACCATTCAAAAGGATAACATATGATGATGCATTATCAATTTTAGAAGAAAATGGAAATCATATAAAATGGGGGGAGGATTTAGGTAGAGAAGATGAAAAACTACTTGGTGATATAATGAAGGATAAAGGCTATGAATTCTATTTTATTACCAAGTATCCATTAGATGCAAAACCCTTCTATACGATGCCAGTGGGGGATAAATACTCTAAGGGTTTTGATTTAGAATGTAAAGGAGTAGAACTTGCATCTGGTAGTCAACGTATACATGATGTAACACTTTTAATAGATCGTATTAAGAAATGTGGGTTGAATCCTGATGACTTCTCATCTTATCTGAAAAGTTTTAGATATGGAATGCCTCCTCATGGTGGATTTGGATTTGGCATAGAACGATTTATAATGGAATTACTGGATATCAACAACATAAGGGAGTGTATATTATTCCCGAGAGATAGAACACGTTTAACACCATAAGAATTAGAATGAAGAAAAATTAGAAAAAGAGGTGTATGATGGATGGATGAAACAAAAATTGGAAGAGTAGAAACCGTTGAGATACCTGAGGAGTTATATCTAAAGATTTTGAAGATTGTTTCTCAGAGTGAAGAGTATAACACTGTTACTGATTTCGTAGTGGAGATTATACGGAGAGAAATCTATAAGATTTTACCTGAAGGAAACGGATAAAAATCTTGAATGGATTTCAATCTATTTTATCAGGAGGATGCCCTTCAATCTGTCTAGCTAAGAATCTTGCTCTCTGTCCAACTGCGAATAGACGCATGATAAAAGCTATCTCCTGTGCTTCCTGCTCTGTTGATACATTTCCACATATTATCATATTCTTTTATCTCCAAAAAATATTGTCTTATATTTATTTTAAAAATATTTGTGGTACATCTATTATCGATTTCTAATTGTTTAATCGAAATGCATAAAACAGGAAAGATTATTATAACAATGCAAGGTGTCGGTATTTATGGATAAAAAATTTATTAACGACATTCTTGCAGCATATGATATAAAAAATCTTACAATAGCGACTGTTTGTTCTCATTCTAGTTTACAGATATTTAATGGTGCTAAGAAAGAAGGTTTTAAAACCCTTGGTATAACTATAGGAGGTAGAGAAAAGTTTTATGATGCATTCCCTCTTGGTAAACCAGATGAGTTTATAAGAGTAGAAAGTTATGATGAGATATTTTCTTTGAAAGAAGAACTTATTGAGAGGAATGCTATTATCATACCTCATGGTTCTTTTGTAGAATATCTAGGGGCAGAGAATTTTCTTAAACTAGAGTTACCAACATTTGGAAATAGAAAAGTACTCCTCTGGGAGTCAGATAGGAAAAAAGAAAGAGAATGGCTTGAAAAAGCAGGTTTAACAATGCCTAAAGAGATAAAAAATCCAAAGGATATAGATAAACCTGTTATTGTAAAATATCATGGAGCAAAAGGTGGTAAAGGTTTTTTTATAGCTAAAACATATGAGGAATTCGAGGAGAGAATTAATTGGAATAAACCTTTTACAATTCAAGAATTCGTAATGGGTACTAGATACTATCTACACTATTTTTATTCACCTATACAAGATAACGCATATAAGTTGAGTAAAGGAAGCCTACAATTGCTTTCCATGGATAGGAGAGATGAGACAACTATAGATGAGGTACAGAGGATTGGTTCTATAAAAGAGCTCGAAGAAGTAGGTATACATCCAACTTTTGTAGTAACAGGTAATATACCTATAGTTATGCGTGAATCACTTCTACCAAAGGTTTTCTCTATGGGTGAAAATGTAGTAGAAACTTCTCTAGAATTATTCGATGGTGTAATAGGATCATTTTGCCTTGAAACCGTTGTAACAGAAGATTTAGAGTTTAAAGTATTTGAAATATCTGCTCGTATTGTAGCTGGAACAAATCCATATATCTCTGGTTCACCCTATTCTGAACTTATACAACCAAATCTATCAACAGGTAGGAGAATCGCTCAGGAGATAAAATATGCAGCATCACATAATCTATTAGAAGAAATTCTAAGCTAAAAAGGGGTAATATATTTGTTAACATTGATTCTAGCAGAAGCAGAACTTGAGAGGATACCTCAGGAGATACACTCTCATCCAGCAGTTATATCTAATGCGAAACAGAGGCAACGTAAACCATCTAAAATACTTTTAGATGCAAGTTTTCATCATAGTGCAATGAGAAAAAAACTATCAGAGTGGAGGAGAAGAGGTAGACCCGATATAACACATATATTTTTATTGGTAACATTAGATTCTATAGCTAATAAGAAGGGAGAGGTTAAAATCATTGTTCATACTAGAAATAATGAAGCGATATATATACATCCAGAAACTAGGCTTATACGACACTATCCTAGGTTCATTGGTTTAATGGAACAACTTTTTGAGAAGAAAAGTATTGAAACAGAAGATAAAATACTTTTAAAATTAGAGGAAGATAAGAAGATAGAGGATATTGTAGAGGAGATCAATGTAGATAGAATAATAGGTTTCTCAACGAAAGGTAGAAGGATTAATCTATTAGAATATTTTCAATCACTCAGAGAAGATGGTTACAAAGATATAGCTTGTATAGTAGGTGGTTTCCCTTCAGGTGACTATCATTGTAATCTAGGAAAGATAGCAGATGATGTTATATCGATATACGATGATATGCTTAGTGCTTGGACTATAGCTAGTGAGATAACTGTTAACTATGAAAATATCTTTCTATGTTCCCAATAGTTTCTCTACCTTAGAAGTTTCCAGTAGTTTAATCATTATAGCCATTTGAGCCCACATTCTATTCTCTGCTTCATCAAATATAACTGAATTAGGACCATGAGCTACTTCCTTAGTAACCTCATATCCATAGTATGCTGGTAGACAATGCATAAAGATTACATCAGATTTAGCTTGATCTATAAGCTCCTTAGTAATGGTATATCCTTGAAATATTTTAACCCTCTCCTCCTTCTCTGCTTCATCACCCATCGATACCCATGTATCAGTTGCGATAATATCTGCATCTCTAGTTGAGTTTTTAATCTCATCAGTAACCTCTACTTTTATACCAA
>QMTB01000059.1 GCA_003649845.1 Thermoplasmata archaeon
AAACCACTTCTTACTCCATATACGTTAACTTTTATTCATTTTCTGGCAAGTGGTAATGAGCTAGTTATACAAGAGAATGGATGTTGTTGAGCTATTCAACATCCATCATCTCCTCATCCACTTGCCGAACTACTGTCAATAGATTGCAAGATTGATTATAGAGATAAACTCTTCGAATCGTTATTTAGAGGTGATATATCTGCCCAGGATGGTTTCCAAGTTTTTTTATCAAGAAATAAGTAGTGGGAAGGGAAGGCTGGCCTCACTAGGAGGGGATGGGATGCACTCTAACAAAAAAACTACCAGCCCGATTCCTTCCACTACCCAAATAGCATTATCTAATATATATGTTTTTCGCAAATTTGATTTTTTATAATTGATTTAAAGATGAATTAATAGCATAAAGAAAAGATACTATGTATAATTTCTATTTTATAGATATACTTACAACGTTGTTTCCTCTTAGTATTATCCTACCTAGTCTTTTTTTTGTTTCTTCTGTTATCTCCTCTACATCCTCAAGGACCATGTTCATATATTCGTCATATCCTGATAGTTTACCCTCAATTATTCTTCCATCTTTCAATAGTAGAGATAGGTGTTGATTTACTGCTTTCTCTAGTATATCTAATGGTAGAGTCATAATTTATGGGAAACAACTCTTCCTTTTTAAATCATTCCCTTTGAGATTTATATTTGGAAAATAGAAAATAATAATAGTTAAAAAGCTTTAATTTATATCGCCTATTATAATTGGGGAGGATACCCAATGTCCGATGGAAATATTGTTCATGTGGTTGGAACAGGAACTATTGGCGAACCTTTAATCGGTTTATTATGCGATGCAAGAGAAGAATTAGGAATCGACGAGGTAACCTTTTATAAACACACTCCTAATTTGATTGATAGACCAAAGATAAAAGGTTTGATGAATAGAGGTGCAAATCTTGTAGCTGCAAATGATAAGATCAAGGATTTCCAAGAACTTGGATTGGAACCAATGTATGAAGCAGAGGAGGCAATAAAGAGGGCATCTGTAGTTATCGATTGTACTCCAAAAGGAACAGGATTGTTAAATAAAGAGAGATACTATAATAAATATAAAAATAAGGTTAAAGGTTTTCTCGCTCAAGGTTCAGAGTTTGGCTTTGGTAAGATGTATGCTGTTGGAATTAACGATGAAGCTATTACCAAAAAAGATAAGTTTATCCATATCGTAAGCTGTAATACACATAATATAGCTGTTCTAATCAAAACCCTTGCCATAGAAGGTAGTAAAACCTCTCATCTTAAAGAAGGTAAATTTCTATGTATTAGGAGAGCTAATGATATCAGTCAGGTTAAAAGTTTTGTTCCATCACCAGAGATAAGTAAACATGGTGATCCTGATATGGGTACTCATCATGCTCGTGATGTATATCACCTCTATAAAACACTAGGTTTAGAGTTAAATGTATTCTCTAGCGCTTTAAAGATAAATACTCAATATATGCATAGTATATGGTTTGATATTAAACTTACAAATAAAATTACTCAAGATGAGGCTATACAGAGATTCCTTGATAATCCGAAGGTTGCAGTGACAAACAAATTATCTGCAAATCTAGTATTCTCCTATGGTAGAGACCATGGACATTATGGTAGAATTCTAAATCAAACTGTTATAGTTTTACCAAGTATACATGTTTTAAATGAAAATGAAGTAATAGGATTCTGTTTCACACCTCAAGATGGAAATTCTCTACTGAGTAGTATATCTGCAACAGAGAGATTCCTATATCCAGATACCTATAAAGAACAACTTAAATGTCTAGGTCCCCTATTATTCCAAGAGGTGTAATAACAGCAAGCTCATCTTATTAAAATGGGCGATGATATGGATATTCAACATAAGATTATACGTGATTCTATACATGGAAATATTAGAATAGATGGCTTATTCCTTGAATTAGTTGATACCCCTGAGGTTCAACGTTTATACAATATTAAACAACTTGGTTTAGCTCACCTAGTATTTCCAGGGGCCCACCATACTAGATTAGAACATTCTCTAGGTTCCTATGATATTGCAGGTAGAATCTCAGAATCTTTGAATCTTGATAGAGAAACATCGGATATTTTACGTTGTGCTGCATTACTACATGATATAGGCCATGGTCCATTCTCTCATACACTTGAATCTATCCTTAGAGTTTACTTAAATGTTGATCATGTTGATCTCACAGAGAAACTAATTTTTGGGGAATACAATGTTTATGATGATGCTGAAAAAGCATTTATTGAAACAAAAACAGTTAGTGAGATTCTTGATAATTATAGTGTTGATAAAAGATTAATTACAGATATGATACATGGGAATAAAACAAAACCTATGTTTCTAAGTCAGATTATCAATGGTGCGGTAGATGCGGATCAGCTGGATTATCTACTAAGAGATGCATATTATACTGGGGTAGCCTATGGATTGATCGATATTGAAAGATTTCTTCAAACACTGGAGCTATATGATGATGAGATAGCTATAGATAGAAAAGGTGTAGGTGTAATTGAGAATATCCTGATGGCACGGGCTTTAATGTATTCATCGGTTTATTTCCATAAAACTGTTCGTATAGCTGAGTTGATGTTATCTAAATCCATAGAGATGATAGAGAGTATTCAACCTTTTGATTTCTTCAAAATGACAGATGCAGAGTTTATAATAAAACTTAAAAATATGGGGGGATATCAAAGGGAGATAGCTACTAGATTAAAATATAGATGTTTATTTAAACAGGCATATATGCTTATGCAGCATCAGATAGATGAAGAAAAAAAATCTATTATAGACAAGTTAAATCAATATGATTTACGTAGAGAGAAAGAACAGGAGTTTGAAGATACCCTTGGTATACCAAGAGGTCATATAATAATAGATGTTCCTGCAAGAGAACTCCGTCAATCTGAACCTCGTCTTCTAAGGACGAATATCCCTATAGTTGATCTAGATGAGAAGAAGAAACTGGAGGATTTTACACCAGTTGCATCTGCTATAAGAATGCGTGCTATACCAGATTGGTCTCTGATGGTTGTGACAGATGAGAGGTATAAAGAAGAGGTTATGAAAAAAGCAGAGAAGATAATATTTGAATAACCCATGGTAATGTTTTTTAAATATGGTTATAGTTTCATAGGAGAGATTTGGAGGAGAAAAACTATGGATGAACAACAATGGGTTAAAATCAGGGATATACTAGATGGTAAATATACTGGGGAGATAGTTGGTATCAGAGGGTGGATCTATCGCACTAGAAGCAGTGGTAGTATCGTTTTCACTATAATAAGAGATGTGACAGGTGTTATACAGGCTACTATAAAGAAAGGTAGTCTATCTGATGAAGAATTTGAAAATGCAGAGAAAGCGTTAATTGAATCTTCTGTTAAAATCAAAGGCGAGGTTGTTGAGGATCCTAGAGCTCCTGATGGATATGAGATTCGTGTTAAAAAATTTGAGGTAGTTAATTTTGCTGAGCCATTCCCAATTGGAGAGGATCAGAGTCCTGAGTTTCTATTGGATCAACGTCATCTATGGATTAGATCTAGAAAACTAACATCTGTATTCAAGATAAGATCTACTATAGTTGGAGCTATCCACAAGTTTTTCCGTAATCTAGGTTTCATAGAATTTGAGGCACCTATATTGCAACCGAATCAATGTGAAGGAGGGGCAACTCTCTTTGAAGTCAAATATTATGATCGTAAAACTTATCTCTCTCAATCCTGGCAGCTCTATGCAGAGGCAGGTATCTTTGCTTTAGAAAGGATTTATAATATGGGTCCAACTTTTAGAGCGGAGAAATCAAAAACATCTAGACATCTCTCAGAATTCTGGATGGCTGAAATGGAAGCAGCTTGGATGGATTTATATGATGTGATAGATATAGCTAAAGATGAGATAAGATTTATATTAGAAGAGGTTCTCAGATATCATAAATCTGATTTAGAATATCTCCAACAGGATATAGAGAAACTCAAGGGAATAGCAGATAGTGAATTCCCTACTATAACCTATGATGAGGCTTTAGATATCCTACGAACCAAGGAGAATATGGAGATAGAATGGGGTAAAGATCTTAGAACCATAGAAGAGAATTTATTGATGAAACATTTTGAAACCCCTGTAGTAGTGACAAACTATCCATTAGAAATCATGGCTTTTTATAAACCACCTGATCCAAAGAATCCAAAAACCGCTCTATGTTTCGATATGATCGCACCAGAAGGCTATGGGGAAATAATAGGTGGATCTCAACGTAGTCTTGATATAGAGTATATGCGCAGAAGGTTAGAAGAAGCTGGTGAAAATATAGAGAACTATGAATGGTATTTCGATCTCCGTAGATACGGCTCTATACCTCATTCTGGCTATGGCCTTGGAGTAGAACGTGTTGTTGCATGGATATGTAATCTTGATAATATCAAAGATGCTATACCATTTCCACGTACAATGAATAGATATAGACCATAGAGAGTGATAAGATGATAGTTGCTAAACATGTACTTATATCTGGTAGAGTACAAGGAGTATGGTTTAGAGCAACTACCAAAGAGAAAGCAGAGGAATATAATATTAAAGGATGGGTGAGAAATACATCTGATGGAAAAGTAGAGGCAGTATTCATCGGAGAAGAAGAGGATGTAGAGAAGATGATACAATGGTGTCATCATGGTCCACCATTAGCTAGAGTAGAAAAAGTAGAGGTTTCTTCTTATCCATCTACTGAGGATTTTAAAGATTTCACTATAAGATACTAGTCTTTTATCTCATTCCAAAGTTCTTTTCGATGTGCTTCTAATGTATTATTCTCCAATCCTAAGTATTCAGCGAATGTTTTCACTCTATCTTTACCAATCTCATAAGGTTTAGGAAAACGAGTTTTATATTGAAGATCTCTAAGTAGATGATGATCCAATATAACCTCACAATTCTCTACTTCATTGAGTATTCTAACAAGGTTATCAGAGGCATCTTCTAGGTTTCTCCTACTGAAACGCCAACCGAGGAATAAAGTAGGAGGTCCATCTATAATTAATAGATCTGGTTTCTCTGCTATTATATAATCTGCTGCATCTTTAGTTACAGGTCCTTGAACATCAGAGGCATGGAGAAGCTTTGTTTTACCATCATCAACAGTTGTCATAATAACATATCCAAGTCTAACATTAGCTGGTCCATGGAAGAAAGGTGGAGAAAACTTGATTTTAGTATCCTTGATCTCATAGGTAGAGTCATCACAGTATATCAACTCACATTTATCCTTCACTATTTCTCTAAATTCTTCTCCTCTACCTCGCTGAGAAGCATTGATGTTACTAGATATATCCTTCGCAAAAACCTTTTTTCCTTCATAAAAAGTTTCAGATGGATCATAATGGTCATAATGGTAGTGAGATATAACTAGTATATCACAATCCCTAGCTTTCTCAGCTATAATCTGTTTTGTTTTTTCAAGCATCTCTATCTCTTGTGGTGCAGGTGGTAAACCATATCTAGATGGTCCAAGTGCAGCAGAAGGATCTATAAAAATTTTATAATCCTTTGTTTCCACATAGGTTGCCATTGAACGTACTCCAAGTGAATCAGAGGCTATAGGTTCTATATTCATAATCTCATCGAGATACAAAATTATTAGCTAGCTAAAAAGTATTTCTAAAAAACCTTAGTGATTCAATTGAAGTAGATAATTCAATATAGAGTAGCTATTTTATCTCTCTTCTGTCAAATAGATTCCTTCCGTTATAAACGATTTTAAAAACCCTATGATGTGGTATCATAGCATCATCTGCTTCAATAAATGTTTTACCTATAGATTTTATCTCATCTCCTCTCAGTACCCTTGTGTTATTGGGTGCTCCTCTATGTATATACCATATCTCAACTTTACTTAGATCATATTCCTTCCGCCATTTTATCTCATTTAATATATCTCTAACTAGATTCATTTTTACCAAGTTTTTAACTCTATATTTCTAAGACTCATCATTATATGTGATCTTCCTTCTCCTTCTATAAATACATCATGACCTGGATATAGGTTAACTACATCTAAAGTAGCTAATCTTCTAATTGATTTTTTTAACTGCGGTAAACTTCCTCCAGGGAAATCATATCTACCGAAGCTACCATATGCAAATACAGTATCCCCAGAAATCAATGATCTACTATCTGGAAGATAAAGGCAGATACTACCTGGTGTATGACCTGGTGTATGAATAACCTGGCATTTTTCATCTCCTACTTGAAGTATATCTCCATCTACAACTATTTGATCAACAGGTATCTTAGGCATCTCTCCACCTAGCAAAGCAGCGAAGGCACTTTCTCCCCTCTCAATTTTATCAGCTGCATTTTTATGAGCTATTATCTTAGCTTTTCCATGTGTTAGATCTTTTATTTTTCTAACTCCTCCACAGTGATCATAGTGTTCATGAGTTAGAAAAATCTGTTTAATAGATATAGGATCAATTATACGTTTGATATTCTTTATAACTTCATCATGATGGAGTCCTGTACCGGTATCTACAATTGTTGGTATCTCACCTAGTATAATATAAATATTTGAATCATAGTTTCTACCATATATACAATGGATTCTTCTCACCTTCTTTAGAAGTATATATCGATTCATAAACTTGTCGAAATTGTATTCATATAGGATTTAGAAATGTAAAAATGTTATCCTAATTCTTCTTTACCCCTCTTTTACTACTTTTATTAACCTTATGTAATTCCTGAAAAACAAGTGTTCCTTAAAATTGTTGAAGCCTTTTGATAGTAGTATTTCTTGCCAATCTCTTTCAATAAAATCATAGGCATAGTGGCATTCAATCAGTTTAAAAATACTTTTTATATAGAAAGGAGATTCATCTAATGAGAAACTATTGTAGTCTAATATGAAAAATTCTCCATTCTCTTTAAGCGCTCTAAAAACATTATCGATGATTATCTCCCTAGCCTCTTGAGGGAAACCATGTAATACAAATGAGATAAATGCTTTATCGAAATATTCATTGTAATCTAGAGGTAGATCTATTCTTTTATTCAAAATTTTAATGTTAGAATAATTTTTACATTTATCTTTAAACTGAGCTATCATATCATTGGAGATATCTAAACCTATGATCTCTCCCTCAGATAAGAGGTGATTCCTCATTAAACAGCTATTTCTACCTGTATCTGCTCCTAGATCGAGTATTTTATCAGAGGGTTTTATATTCATTAGTTGAATAGCTTTCTTAATAAAAGATTTGTATCGATTTAATGTGAAGATGTCTAATAGTCTATCATAGTGTTTTGCTGCAAAACCACTGATTTCAACTTTTGAATCTGGATAGTATTTACCCATACAAGGAGGGTTTATACTCCTTTTTATATATCTCACTATCGTAATATATAAAATCTATAAAACTCGATATATTCTGATAGATTCACCTTATAATTCTTTGAAAAATTTATAAGAGAAGAAAATCGAGATAATGGTTACAAAAATCAACAACTCGCTGTTTTTGAGGATGTTGATTAAATCAACAGGAGAGGAACCAAGTGGGTCCATCCGTGTCCATCATAAGGTTATAGGAGAAAAATCAACCAAAACTTTGGCGATTTTTGGGTTACTCTCCACTCTTCCCTCTTTTTATATTTCATATTTGCAGAACTTTTGACCTTGTTCATGACTCTCATGTAGAGGTATAGTTTTTGAATATTAAGTTTGGGATGGAACTAGATCGCCTCGAAGTAGATGATACTGTACTACCGATTTTCAGGTAAAAGTAACCAATGATATTATCATACTTACAGGTAGCTATAGGAGAGATCTACCTGCATACATCAAAAACGCAATTCATATGGGTTTGAGTTTATTACGGGAACTTTACTTTACACCGGGGAGAAGGTTATTATCATGGAAACGATAAATGACTGGATAGTAGATATCATCAGGTTATCCATTGAATACAGTTGTTTGTATAAACTCCTACCTGGATTCAGTTCAAAAA